>PMFY01000365.1:8475-9453 GCA_003157945.1 Acidimicrobiaceae bacterium
GGTCCAGGCAGTTGTACGAGACATTCAGCGTGCCGCCGTCGAACCAGCGGGCGAAGGGGAGGTCCCAGGTGAGCACGGTGTCCCACGGCCGGAACCAGTCGAGAGCGCCCGCCTGCTGGGCCCAGAACTCGGGGCCGAGCCGGGCCGCCTCGTCGTAGACGGCGGGGTCGGCGGCGACGGCACGCTCCGAGAAGGCGGCGGTCGGGGGGAAGACGCGTTCCTCGGTGAAGTAGTCCTCGATCGTCGGCTCGTGACTCGGTGTTCCGGGCATCGCTCCCCCTCGGGCTGGTGACTGCGCGTGCTGCTGCCGGTTCGCCGCCTTCCGGGCCCCGGCACGCCAGTCGTCCCAGGTCCCGGCCGTGCGGTCGACGGCCCGGCCGCCTCAGCCTAACGCCGGGTGGGTCGTAGACTGGAGGGGCCGTGACCGCGCCCACCGACATGGAGGCCCCGGCGGGAGCCCTTCCGGGCCCCGCTGCCGCCGCGCTGACCGACGTCTTCACACCCGACCCCGGCGGCACCCGGGTGGACGTGCCCCTGGGCCGGCGCATCATGGTCGTGAGCGACCTGCTGCTCACACCCGAGGCGACGGCGTCCTCGAAGGCGCTGACCGGAGAGCTCGCCCAGGCCCTCGACACGTGGGACGGTCCCGGCATCCTCATCATCGCCGGCAACCTCTTCGACCTGACCGACTGCGAGGACCCGATGGGCACGGGGGGCCGGGCCATCGACGCCCATCCGGTCCTGGCCCGGGCCTTCCTCCGGTTCCTGCAGGAGGACGAGCGCCGGATCCTCCGCCAGCGGGGCACCCACGAGCCGGAGTCGATCACCGCCGGACCCCGGGTCGACCCCGACACGTCCGACGTCGTGGCCACACTGGCGGCCGCCGGCGTCGAGCACCTCGGTGCCGTCGACCTCCACGTCCAGACCGGCACCGGCCTCCGGGTGGTCCGGGTCGAGCCCGGCGTGCACGTCTACGGC
>PMFY01000091.1 GCA_003157945.1 Acidimicrobiaceae bacterium
CCGAGGGCGAAGGCGAAGAGCACCAGCGCCACGATCCCGAACGGGGCGACCTGAGACAGGGCCACCCGGGAGCGCCCCTCGATGCGGAGGTCCTTGCCGGCGACGAGCATCGCGTCACGCCACATGGGCCACCGGTCCGTCCGTGGGGGCGACGTCTCCGAGGTCGGCGACCGGGGAGGCCACGGGAACCAGATCCCGCGTACCGGTCACCCGCCCGCCGGTCACGGTCACGGCCCGGCCCGCCAGGTCCTCCACGGGCCCCGCCTCGTGGCTGGCGATCAGCACCGTCACGCCACTGGCCGCCGCATCGCGCACCGCCTGGTCGAGCAGGAGCCGCGCTGACGCGTCGAGGCCGGCATGGGGCTCGTCGAGCAGCCAGAGTTCCGGCCACCGGGCGGTGAGCACCGCCAGCGCGACCCGGCGCCGCTGCCCGGCGGACAGCTTTCCGGCCGAGGTCTTGGCCAGGCGTCCGACCAGTCCCCAGCGTTCGAGGGCGGGATCGATCCGGGCGACGTCACCGCCTGCGGCCCGCACGGCGAAGCGCACGTTCTCCCGCACGGTCAGGTCGTCGTAGAGGTGGGCGGCGTGCGACAGCAGGCCCACCCGACGCCGCACGCCGACACGGTTGCGGGACGGGTCGAGCCCCAGGACCGACAGGTGTCCCGAGGCCAGGGGCACGAGCCCGGCACATACCCGCAGGAGGCTCGTCTTGCCGGCACCGTTCGGGCCCTCGACCAGGACGGTCTCCCCCACGGCCACCTCGAGGTCGACCCCCGCCAGGAGCGGGAACCGACCCGAGAGCGCGACCGCGTCGCGGAGGGAGACTGCAGAGGGAGGGAGAGCTGCGGGGGCCATGGGCTTGGCGTCAATGCTACGGGGGCCGGCGGGCGCTAGCCAGACGGGGGGGGTCTCCCCCGGGTCCGACCGCCTGCCAGGCTCAGCTGGAGGAGAGCCGGTTCAGGTGCAGGTCCCGCAGCCACGTGGAGATGTGGGCCGAGACGACGTCGACGTTGCCGGTCAGGAGCAGCAGCCCGAAGGCGATGAGGACGGCCCCGCCGACCAGGTCGACGATGCGCAATCGGCCCTTCACCCTGGCCAGCAGGTCGGTCATCCGACCGAAGGCCAGGCCGCTGAGCAGGAACGGGACGCCCAGGCCCAGCGAGTAGGCCAGCAGGAGGGCGATCCCTCCGGTGGCCGAGCCCCCGGTGCCGGCGGCCAGGGTGAGGACACTGCCCAGCACCGGCCCGATGCAGGGGGTCCAGGCGAAGGCGAAGGCCATTCCCATGACGGGCGGGGCCCAGGCCCCGAGGACCGACGGACGGACGCTGAACCGCTTCTCGCCGGACAGCGCCACGGGCAGGGCGACACCGGCGGCCATGGCCACCAGGACGGCTCCGAACACCACGATCAGGATGCCCGAGACCACCTCGAGCGTGTGCTGGTGGGCGAGGAAGAGCCGGCCCAGCGAAGAGGCCGAGGCGCCGAGGATGGTGAAGACCACCGTGAACCCGGCGATGAAGGCCAGGATCCCCCGGAGCAGGCGGGCGCGGTGCCGCCGGAGCTCCTCCGGGTCCGGTGCGTCACCCGTGGCCTGCCCGACGCCGCCGGAAGCCGACGGGACGGGATCGGCCTCGGGCGCCATCCCGGTACCCGGGCCGGGGGCCCCACCCACCGGAACCGGTCGGACGGCGGCGGGAACGGCTGCCACGGTGATGGCCGGGGCGGCGGCCGGGGCGATGTCCGGAACGCCCGCCGGAGCGACCGCCGGCGTGTCCGGCCGGGCGGTATCCGACCGCAGCGCCGTCAGCTCGGCCGCCGACAGCCCCGACACCATGGACAGGTAGGCCGGGACGAGCGGCAGTACGCACGGCGACAGGAACGACAGCATCCCGGCGCCGAAGGCGACCAGGAGGCCGAGCGGGTCGGCATGGATCGCCGCCAGATCGGCCATGGCCAACCGTTACGCCTGCTGGCTCTTCACCAGGGCCAGGTCGGCTTCGACCATCATCTGGACCAGCTTCGGGAAGTCGACGTCACGGTGCCAGCCCAGGGTCTTCTCGGCCTTGGCCGGGTCGCCGATGAGCAGGTCCACCTCGGCCGGGCGCAGGAACCGCTCGTCGATGACCACGTGCTTCTCCCAGTCGAGGTCGGCGGCCGCGAACGACAGCTCGACGAGCTCCTTGACCGAGTGGGTCTCACCGGTGGCGACGACGTAGTCGTCAGGCTGGTCCTGCTGCAGCATCAGCCACATCGCACGGACGTAGTCCTGGGCGAATCCCCAGTCGCGCTCGGCGTCGAGGTTGCCCAGCGCCAGCGTCTGGTCGATGCCGGCCGCGATGCGGGCCACGCCGTGGGTCACCTTGCGGGTCACGAACTCGAGTCCCCGCCGGGGCGACTCGTGGTTGAACAGGATGCCCGACGAGGCGTGGAGGTCGTAGCTCTCCCGGTAGTTGACGGTGATCCAGTGCCCGTAGACCTTCGCCACGCCGTAGGGGCTCCGGGGGTAGAAGGGCGTGGTCTCGACCTGCGGGACCTCCTGGACCTTGCCGAACATCTCCGAGGAGCTGGCCTGGTAGAAGCGGATCTCGGGATCGACGGTCCGGACGGCGTCGAGGACCCGGGTGACGCCCAGCGCCGTGGTCTCGCCCGTGAGCACGGGCTGGTTCCACGAGGTCTGGACGAAGGACTGGGCAGCCAGGTTGTAGACCTCCTGGGGCCGGATCTCCTTCAGGATGTTGATCATCGACACCTCGTCGAGGAGGTCGCCGGCGACGAGGTTGATCCGGTCCTGGATGTGGGCGATCCGCTCGAAGTTGATGGTGCTCGAGCGGCGGACCATGCCGCTGACCTCGTAGCCCTCGTCGAGCAGCAGCTCGGCCAGGTAGGAGCCGTCCTGGCCGGTGACGCCGGTGATCAGTGCTCGCTTCGCCATGTAGGTGGATGCTCCTCGGGTCTGGTGGGTGGGTCGTGGATTCTGGTCAGGCCGTGCCGTCGTCCGACGCCACCTGCCACGAGGGAGGCCGCTTCTCGGCGAACNNGTCGATGACAGCGTAGAACGAATCGCGGCCCAGCCTGGTCACCCCGGGGGGCTTGGAGGCCAGCACGGCGGCCAGGTCGTCCACGGCGGCGTCGAGCTCGGCGTCCGGCACCACCCGGGTCACGAACCCGATGCGGTCGGCCTCCTCCGCACCCACGACCCGGCTCGTCAGCATCAGTTCCAGGGCCTTCTTCGGGGGCATGGAACGGAGCAGCGAGACGGTCACCATGTAGGGCCAGAGCCCCACGTTGAGCTCGGGGGCACCGAAACGGGCACTTTCCGAAGCGATCACCATGTCGCACGCCAGGGCGAGGCCGAACCCGCCGGCCATCGCCCAGCCCTGCACCCGGGCGACGGTGGGCTTGCCGAGCTGCCACATCTCCTCGAACAGCTGGGCCAACCAGCCGCGGGCCAGGTGGTGGTCGAGGTACTCGTCCGACGTGCCCCCGGGGTCCTTCGGCACCATGCCCGAGAGATCGGCCCCGGCGCAGAACGCCTGGTCTCCCGCCCCGGTCAGGACCACCACGCGTACCGCCGGGTCGGCCTTCGCCCGGGCCAGTTCCCGCCGGAGTCCGGCGATGACGTCCCAGGTCATGGCATTGCGACGCTCGGGGCGGTTGATGGTGAGCGTCAGGACCGACCCTTCGCGTACGGCGAGCAGGTCGTCGGAGGCGTCACGGGCGGCGGCATCGGGGCTGGGGGTGTCGGGCACGTCCCGACGGTACTCCGGTGACGCCACCCCGGCGTCGGTGGCGTCACCCCGGGGCCGCGGACCCCGAGCGCCCCGACGGCGCGGGACCGTTGGTGAGGACCAGCGAACCCCCGCTCGACTCGAAGCTGCTCACCGGGTCGGCCAGGGCCACGCAGAAGCCGCTGGGCTCGCACGACACGGAGGGCACCTCGCCCACCGCGGTCGGCAGGGTGACCGGCGCCCAGGTGGCACCGCCGTCGTCGGTCATGACCATGCCGGCGCCGCCCAGGACGCAGGACCGCGCCGTCGGACAGCTGATGCTCTGCCAGATCGAGCCGGAACCGCCCGTCGTCCCGGTGGCCGGCACGGTCCCGGTCGGGGCCCCGGCCGACGGAGCCGATGGCGCCGGCACCAATTCCCAGTCGAGCCCACCGTCGACCGATCGCAGGAGCGCATCGCCCGTCGGGCCGCCCCAGCACACCTGGGACGTGGGGCAGGAGAGGCCCGGGAAGAACTGGTGCGCCCCCTGGACCTGTGACTCGTGCCACGAGTGACCGCCGTCACTCGAGGTCCAGCCGTCGACCACCCCGTCATTCGGATCCAGGTCCGACAGTCCGGCGAGCACCACACAGTGGGTCGACGACGGGCAGGCCAGTGCGGCGCCGGTGCCGAACTGCCCACTGTCGACCTCGGACCCCGACTCCGACGCCCGCTCGGGGAGCACGGTCCGCGTCCAGGTGACCCCGCCGTCGGTGGTCCGCAGGAACTCCAGCCGATCGGGGGTGAAGGCCGCCGACGACGACGCGTCGAGCACGTGGCCCACGACATCGCAGACGTCGACGGAGGTGCAGTCGACGGCGTCGAGCACACCCGGCCAGAAGGTCGTCTCCGCGGGGAACTGCTGGTACGCCGGGATGTACTCGACCGCCGGGGGGATCGGCACCTTGTGCATCAGCCACGTCGCCCCGGCGTCGGTGGTCGTCAGCAGGACCGGGTCCCGCAGCTCCTTCTTGGCCAGCGGGTCCCCGGACTTCGGGTCGAGGAGCCCGCCGCCGGCGGAGCACCAGGACGCGGTCACGCACGAGACGGCCGTCGCCGTGGCCACGCCGGTCGGCAGCGTCGACGGCGACCAGTGGTGTCCGGCGTCGTGGGACACGTACGTCGCACCGGTGACCGACGACGCACCGCCCACGCCGTAGTAGGTGGACAGGAAGCATGTCGAGGGTCCACCGCAGCTGACCTGGGAGATCGCGCCCGGATTCCCGGTGGCGAGCTGGTACTCCGCGTCGGACAGCGAGGCGGTCAGCTGCCATCGTGCCGCCGGCGTCGTGCCCGTCGGGGTGCCCGGGGGGCGGGGCGCCGGTGGGCCGGTGGTCGCCACCACGATGCCCACCGTGGCGACGGCCACCACGACGAGGGACGCCGTAGCCACCAGTGGGCGCCGCCAGCCATCGGGGACGCGTGACGCCGGGCGCGAGGGCCCGCCGGACGCGGGGCCGCGCTCGGCGACCTCTCCCGGCGTCACCGGGGCGGCGGCGGCATCCACGAGTGCGCGCAGGTCCGCGTCGAGGTCGCTCATGACGACAGTCCTCCGATCTGGCGGCGCAGCTTGGTGAGACCGCGCTCGAGGTGGTTCTGCACCGTCGTGACCCTGGTGCCCGTGTGGTCGGCGACCTCCCGGAGGGTCCAACCGAATCCGTGGACCAGCACGACGGCGGTGCGCTGGCTGACCGAGAGGGTGGCGAGGGCCTTCCCCAGGCCGGGCTCGACCATCGGATCGTCGTAGTCGACGACGGGGGCGAACGTCACCGGTGCCCTCCGCCACCGGGTCCGGCTCTGCCCCACCCGGTAGAGGTAGCCCGGGAGGTTCTCGAAACCCTGCACCCGCTCCCAGTGCTCCCAGGCGTAGGCCAGGGCCTCCGCGGTCGCCTCGCGGCCGGCCGGGCCCCCGTAGGCGGCCACCAGGGCACGACGGAGCCGGGGCTCGTTCGCCCGCACGAACTCCTCGAACGGCACCGCTGCGGCGGTGCCCGCGCCGACGCTCGGTGTACCCCGGGGCGGGCTGACCGGATCTCCCAGGGTGTCGCTCACGTGATCCATCATCCAGGTAAAGCGCCCGGGACGCTCCGATTACCACCGGCCACCGACGAAATTCCGTCCGAACCGTTCGTCCTGGGGTCGCCGGGAACGGTGCTCCCGGCCGGTCTGCTACTGATTACCCATGACCACAGTGGCACCCACAGGCCCACGGGGCGGGCGGCGCACCGGTCGGGGCCCGACATGAAGGTCCTCCACGCCCACGGGACCCTGGAGGTCGACCATCCCCTGATCATGGGGGTGGTCAATGCGTCGCCGGAGTCGTTCAGCGACTCCGAGGCCCTGGCGGCGGCCGGGATCGCC
>PMFY01000482.1 GCA_003157945.1 Acidimicrobiaceae bacterium
GGTCGTAGTTCGAATAACCGGGCGTACACACCTCGAAGGAGTTATTCGCCACGAACACGGAGCCGTCAGTGGAGGTCGCTTCGCCGATGCACAGCGCGTTGGTACCTGGAGATGCCGCGAACAGCATGACGTACCGACCGTCGATGTACCGAACCGTGGGAGCAAAGAGGTAGTTGGGACTTCCGTACCAGCTCGGGGGGGTGGGAAGCGCGTCGTGGATCGCCCCGTAGCTGTCGTCAGTGAGATCGACCGAGTAACTCGGCACGTTGTAGAAGGTGTATCCGCCTTCCCAACTCTCAGTTGAATAGACGTCTGCCGTCGTGCCCGACGTCGGGACCATCGCGGGATCCGGGAGGTTGTACCCGGGCTCCAACGGCATGATTCCGGGGGATCCGGGAGGAGCGGTGCAGCAGTTCACGGACGTTGGCGATATGGAGCCGTCGATGATCGTTCCGGTCAGTGAGAGACTCTTGAGCCCGGACTTCGACGAGCAGACGATCCCGCGGGGGATGTTCAGGACGGCGAGTGCGCCCTTTGGGGTGCTGCCGGCAAACGACCCGGTCACCGCCGAGGTCGCGCCGCTTCCCGGGAAGTCGAGTNNGGTGAGATCAGCGCCGCTGAACGTGGAAGAGCTGTCCGTGAAGTCAGCTTTCCCGGAATACGTTGTTGCACCGATCGTCCCGTTCACCGCACCCTTCCATTCCGTGGTCAGAGTGGCAGAGGCAGGCGCGGCAGCCGGTCCCGTGCAGGCAATCGGACTGCTCGTGAACGAGCCGGAAACTGTCCCCTTCGAGATGGAGACCGCGGTGACCGTCGATGCGCAATTGGTCTCCTTGCCGGTCACGGTCGATGGATTCGTTCCACCCCCCGTTGCGGTGAGCGGCGGCGAGAACTGGATCTTCCCGCTGAACGTGCACGTGACTTGGCCCGGAGCTGCCCCGGTGAACCGTGAGCCGGAGCTCGCGCCGGCAGGGGTTGCGGCAACCAGTGCGGCTGCCGAGATGACGATCGCTCCGAGCGCGATATGAATGAACAGCGGCCGACTCTTCACCGTGAGTCCCTCCTTGATTCCGCCCAAGGGCTTCGGAAGCGCCGACCCGTCTCCCTCGTCATAACCGGAACTAATGCTTTCACACGGCATCGGTGGTCACAAGTGGGATGGTCTCCGGGTCCGGCGGATGCCTCTGCCGAACGTCCGTACGAAGCCCGGACGTGCATGACCTGGAGTCCCATCCCAGCCGTGTGTCGCACTCCAATGGCCCGCGTCCGCGATTGATGTCTTCAGTTGGATCCGGTTCACCAAGGTAAGTAGTTGTTCAGATGATGCTGAGTGGCGCAACGGCCTGGATCGTCTTCGTCGTTGTGGTCTTCGTGAAATCGCTGATGATTGTCCACTTTCCGGTCACCCGGACACCGACGAACAGTGTTCCTGGTTGGAGCTTCGCATTCGGCGTTCCTGACAGCACTCCGGTCGACGACAGCTTCAACCCTCTCGGCAGCTCTACGGCTCTCCATTTCAGTGTGGTCGCGTAAGGCGGGGTACTGACCCCGGCACCCGCGACCTGAAGGGTCACCGGGCCATAGGCGACACCGGGCGTGGCAGCGGGGAGTGTCGACGTGACAGACAATCCAAGGACGGCGAACGATTGTGGCGTGCCCTCAGCCGCGGTGTAGTCGGTACCCGCAGCCACCTCCGCAACCAATGTGCAAGTGCCGACTCCGACGTAGCTGACAACAAGGCCGGAAGCAGTGCACACCTCCGGCGTCGAAGAGGTAACTGAGGTGGTCCCGTCCCCCGTGGTCGAGACGTTGGCGGTGAAGCCCCCTTCGTAATACGCGGAGTCCGGTACGTTGGAAATGGTGGGACTCGAAGGGGTGAACGGGAGATTGGTCACGTAGACCGCTGGGGAACCGCTGGCGCTGGAATCCACGACGGGTCCGAGCGTGATGGAAATCGCCACGTCAGAGCAGAGTCTGTCGCCGGAGGCAGTGAAGGCCTGGTCCGAGAACGACATCGCATTCGTGTCGTTTGACCACGTTCCCGTCATGCCGGATGAGGCGAGCGAACACGTATACGTCCCTAGGGCTCCCGCGTCGATGACCGCGGTGAAGGAGGTGCTACCGATACCCACTTGGTCTCCCGAAGTGTCGGAGATCGTCAAAGGCGAGTACGGAAGGCCGTCCGCCGTGAGTGTCATCGGGAAGTTGTCGCTGGTCGCGGTGCATCCGCTGAACGCCACATCGGTCATATTCAGGTCAGCGACCGCAGGTGAGGCAGGGTTCGACAACACCGTCTCTTGGGCACTTCCAGAAGTGCATCCAATATCCGGGCCAGTCAGAACGAGATTCTGTGTCAGTACATCGCCGACCGTAACACTCGGGCCATTCGCTGAAACAGTTGCGAGGACCTCGGAGGGAGCCGCTGCCCCTGCCGACGAAAGCCCCCCGATCAAGCCCGATGTCACTGCTCCACCGATGAGGAGTGACTCCACCACAAATAACAGCGCACTTCTCCGCAGTCCATTAGACATAGACATGCATCCTCCACTCCAGGTTGCCGACTAAGACTCAGGCCACTGGCGTTTCTATCACCCAGTGAGAACAGGGGCAATCGGTCCCGAAGAGTGCGAGCGTGCTCGCGCGGAGCGATTCGCCGCCTCACGTGCTGCATCGAATAGGAGCTGTTCAGACCACTCCCATACGTTCAAGTCCCCCTTCCGGAATCCATAGGAGCATCGCGGCTGGGGCACCCTGAGCCGGCGAAGACGCCCAGGGCCTGTACCGGCTCGGTCGTCACTACTCACCAGAGGGGTGACCGTCCCCGGATTGACCGGCGACGGAGGAATCGCTTTCCAGTAAGCGGAGCGTCGTCCTCTTTCCACCCGCTGATGGGCATGGACGTCCGACGTCGGATTGGGCGAACACGTTCCTTCGATGTCCAGAAGTGGCCCTTGTTGCTGGCGGCAGATGGTGGCCGGACCCTCAGCTTCTGCCGAGACCTGCCCAGTCGTTCAGGGGCAGGGCACTTCAGGCGGCATCGGCCGGCGAAGTGGGCCGATGGACAGGACCTGCCCCTCGGCCTCGAAGGCAAATCCCGTGGCCGGCGGACCGGAGGGAACGGAGATGAAGACACGAGATGGGCCAGGGCACAGGAGAATCAGGGCACCACGCGCCGGCAGGATGCCGACCATCCACTCGGAGAGTTCGCCCACATCGTGACCCGGCTGGATCCGATGGGACACCGGGTCCTCCGCACGAACAGCCACCAGATTCCGGGCTATTCGTCCGGGTCAACTGGGGACCCTGCGACTTTTGCCCGGGCTGACCCCGGGGTGTCCGTCGGTGGGTGATCCCCGTCGGCCGCCTTCCGCTCGACGGCTGCCTCGCGGTCATTGCGTATCGACTCCGCCGCGGCGAGTGCGACGCTCTCCGGGCGTGGGCCCTCCCAATCCAGGTACCAGTGCCGATTGAGGCTCACGAGCCATGTCCCATTCGCCGGTGTCAGTCCGAAGCGGGAGATCGTGCGCTGGAGCCCGACCTGGTCGGAGTACAACAGCTCGACCGTGAACGGAAGACCCTGGTCGATCGCTCCGACGACCTGGGCGCGTACTGGATCGTCGGGATTTCGCAACGCTCCTTGC
>PMFY01000208.1 GCA_003157945.1 Acidimicrobiaceae bacterium
GCTTCGACCCCGACTACCCCACCGAGACCCTGTCGCACTTCGAACCCAAGGTCCGGGCCGTCTTCGCCACGCCGCATTCGATCTGATGGCGACCCAGCGCCACCGGTGGCTGACCCGGCCGGACAGCCGGGCGGCCAAGCGGTCCGCCAAGCTCGTCGACTACGTGCGCCACCGGGCCCTGACCGACTTCGCCGACCGGTACCCGAATGTCCACTTCGGCCCGGTGGTCGCCCTCGTGGCCGCGTACAACGAGGAGGACAACATCGGGGACGTCCTGAAGGTCATGCCGACACTCGTCGGTGACCTCGAGGTCTCCACGCTGGTGGTGGTCGACGGCGGTTCCGACGCCACCGCCGAGATCGCCCTCGACACCGGTGTCTACACCTGCGTCCTCCCGGTGAACCTCGGCCAGGGCGCGGCGCTGCGCCTCGGCTACCAGCTGGCTTCCGACCACGGGGCCCGCTACGTGGTCACCCTCGACGCCGACGGCCAGAACGATCCGGCGGAGATGGCCACCATGCTCCAGCCGCTGCTCGACGACGCGGCCGACTTCGTCATCGCCTCGCGCCGACTCGGCGTCGACCAGACCACCGACCGGTTCCGCCGGGCCGGGGTCCGCCTGTACGCGTGGACCATCAACGCCATCGCCCGCCAGAAGTTGACGGACTCGTCCAACGGCTACCGGGCCTTCCGGGTCGGCGTGCTCGACGACATCGTCCCCCACCTCGTCCAGGACCAGTACCAGACCGCCGAAGTGGTCATCACCGCCTCCAGCCGCGGCTGGAGGATCGCCGAACAGCCGACGATGTGGCACCCCCGGGCGTCCGGTGAGTCGAAGAAGGGTGGCAACCTGGTCTTCGGCTTCAGCTACGCCCGGGTGATCCTCATGACCTGGGCCCGGGTCACGCTGGGGAATCGTACGCGGCGCTGACCCCTATCGTCCCGGCTGGTGGGACGGCATTTCCCTAAGCTCCGTGGCGACCCCGCACAGCGAGATCGGAGCGGACCATGACCATCCAGCTCGGCGTGTTCGGCACGCTCGGCATCCTCACCACGGTGTGGGCCGTCGTGGCCAACCGGCGCCTGTTCGCCGGCGGCACCGTCGGCCGGCCCGCGCCCCTCGAGGTCGTCTACTACGCCGTGGGCGTCCTCTCGCTCGGCATCGGCTGGTACTGCAACGTGCGCTACACCCACCACGCGGCCAACGCCAGCTACTGGAACTACACGAAGGCCCTGTTCACCAACTGGGCCGCGGCGTCGGCCGCCCAGGACTACACGATCGTGAATCTGGTGCTCCTGCCCCTGTGGACGATCGTGGACGGCCGTCGCCGGGGACTGGCCATCCCCTGGATCTTCTTCGTCATGAGCCTGTTCACCAGCCTGGCGTTCTCGATGGCGCTCTACCTGGCGTTCGTCGAGCGCCAGGTCCGCTACGACGCGTCGATCGGCGACGGCGGGGCACCGGGACCGGTGGCCTCGGCGGCACCGGTGCGGACGACCGGCTAGCCGGCCTGGTCGAACGCGGCAGCCAGGGCGTCGAACACCCACCGGTCCGCTGCCGCCGTCTCGGGGGGCCCGGACCGGAGGCTGAACGACTCGACGAGGTCCACGGCGGGTCCCCGGACCTCGGGTCGCCCGTCGTCGCCCGGGGCGGCGTCACGGACGACGACGTCGGGGCCCAGTTCGACCACCAGGTCCACGGCCGGGTCCTCGGCGCGGACCCGGAACGAACCGGTGCGGCCCGTACCGGAGGCGGCCAGGAGGGCCGGCCCGACGGAGACGGCGTACCGGAGCGAGGCGTCCACCTCGTCGGCCTCGGCCGGCACGTCGATGCCGAGCGGCAGGCAGATGTCCCGCTCGTGGATCCAGGCGTCCCACAACGCGTGCACGGCGACCTCGCTGATCGCCAGATGACCCGGTGGCGCCTCGGCCGTCCCGGCCCAGCCGGCGGCGTCGAGGCCGGCGACCGCCTCCGCCAGTGACTCGGTGGTGTCGGCCAGCCCGGCGAGCAGTTCCTCGTCCGGGACCGCGGGCGCCGCGGCCACCATCTGGGCCGGGGTGACGGCGGGGTCGAATCCCACCAGGAACCGGGTGGGCGAGCCGGACCGTCCGGCCCGGATGGAGGCGGTCCAGAACGCATTGACCGTCACCAGGTGGCTCACCACGTCACGACAGGCCCAGCCCGCACAGCGCGAGGGGGCGGCCCACCGGTCGGCGTCGAACCCGGCCAGGGTGGCGACCAGGCGGCGGCGCTGGCGCAGCAGGGGCACCGCCGGGTCGGCGACCGGCGGGTCGAAGCGGAGGACCGGGGTGCCCTCGTAACGGGGGGTCAACTGCATGGTCAACCGTACCCCTGCGTCGATCGCGGTCGCCCGCTCCGGCACCGCTCGGGACCGGGTGCCGCATAGGCTCCGTTCCGCCACGCCGGCCCTCCCCACCATGCGCATCCTCCTCGTCTCCGACCTCCACTACTCGCTCCCCCAACTCGACTGGGTGGTCGGCGCCGCCCCGGAGTTCGACCTCGTCGTCGTGGCCGGCGACAGCCTCAACATCGCCTCGGCGGTACCGCTCGACGCCCAGAGCGTCGTGGTCCTGCGCTACCTCGCCCTCCTCGACGGCGTCACGACCGTGGCGGTCAGCTCGGGCAACCACGACCTCACGGGGCCGGACGCCGCCGGCGAGCAGTCGGCGCTGTGGTTGGCCGGCGCACGCGAGGCGGGCATCGCCACCGACGGGGGCTCCCTCGTGGTGGACGACACCCTGGTGACCATCTGCCCATGGTGGGACGGCCCGGTGGGACGGCGGGCGGTGGCCGATCAGCTGGCGGCCGATGCCGCCCGGCGCCCGGCGCGGTGGGTGTGGGTCTACCACTGGCCACCCCTCGGCTCCCCCACCTGCTGGACGGGACGCAAGGACTACGGCGACACCGAGCTCGGTGCGTGGATCGCCGAGTTCTCGCCGGACCTCGTGCTGTCCGGCCACGTGCACGAGTCACCGTTCAAGGAGGACGGCTCCTGGGTGGACCGGATCGGTACCACCTGGGTGTGCAACGCCGGCCACCAGATGGGCAGGGTGCCGGCCCGGGTGGAGATCGACCTGGCTGCGGACAGCGCGCGCTGGTGCTCGCTCATGGGCACCGAGGTGGTCGACCTGTCGGCCACCTCGGTGCCGGCCCGCACCGTGTTCTGACGGCGCCCGGGCATCCGGGCGGAGCTGTTCCCCGGACGACCCGGGAGGGCTCCCCCGGGTCGTCGTGTGTCCAGGGTCGGCTCAGGCCGTGAACTCCGTGCACGACGACGTCTGGTCGGTCGTGTACTGGCTCTGCGACGCGACGCACACGTCGTAGGTGTCACCGACGTTCAGGCCGGAGAGCGGCTCCGAGGTGGTGGTGTTGCTCACCGTGGTCGACGAGTTGAGCGTGAGGGTGGTGATGTCGAGCACGCCGACCTGGTAGCCGGTCACCGGATTGCCGGCGGGAGCTCCCGTCGCCAGGTTCCACGACACCGAGCCGGTCCCGTTCCCGTTGCTGACCGGGGTCACGTCCGTCGGTCCCGGAGGAGCGGAGTAGGCGATGAACTCCGAGCAGGTCTCGTTGGCGGCCACCTGGCTGTTCTGCGCACTGACGCACACGTCGTACTGGTCGCCCAGGCCGGTCAAGGCCCAGGCGGCCGACGTGGTGGAGCTGCTGACCGACCCGGAGCGTTGCCAGGTGGCCCTCGTCACCCTGCCCGAGGAGATGCCGGTCAACGAGGTCATCGACGCCGCCTACCAGCTCGAGGACCGTGTCGGCATCGCCCTCGGTCCGGTCATCGTCAACGCCGCCTACCCCCCGGTCCCCGGTCTGGATGCACCCGCCGCGGACACGCTCGCCGCCGCCGGCGTCGCCGTCGACCCGGTCGAAGCAGAACACCACCTCGATGTGGGAGAAGTCGGCCAGGCCGTCGGTGGCCCCCGGCTCGAGCTGGTCGGGGTCGAGCTCGATCGTGGACGCCACGCCGTCCCACCGGTCGTCGATCGCCTCGTCCCGCCCGCCGACCACGCGGCCGATCGGTCGCACGGTCAAGGTCCGGTCATCGGTATCCGTCATGGAGCTCCTCCGCGGTCGGTGACGCGGGCCAGTCGGCGTCGGGCCCGTCGTCCGGCCAGTCCGCATCGGCGTCCTGGCCCTCGAATTGGATCCGGTAGAGCTCGGCGTACTGCCCGCCCGCCGCCAGCAGGTCCTCGTGGCGACCCTGCTCCACGATCCGTCCGGCGTCGAGCACCAGGATCCGGTCGGCCTCGCGCACGGTGGACAGCCGGTGGGCGATGACCAGNNAGTCGACCATGGTGGCGATCTGCGCGCCGGCCAGGGCGGAGGCCAGTTCGGCCTCGGTGGCCCCGGGGCGGGCGTAGAGGAGGTTGCCCCGGATCGTCTCGTGGAAGAGGTGGGCGTCCTGGGTCACCACGCCCACGGTGGCGGCCAGCGATTCGAGGGTGGCCGTGCGCAGGTCGAGCCCGTTGATGCGGATGGATCCGGCGGTCACGTCGTAGAGGCGGGGGAGCAGCTGACTGATCGTCGTCTTGCCGGCCCCGGAGGGCCCGACGAGCGCCACCATCTGGCCGGGTTCCACCCGGAAGGACACGTCGTACAGGACCTGGCTGGACACCGTGGTGTCGAGGACGGCGACCGACTCGAGGGAGGCCAGCGACACCTCCTCGGCCGTCGGGTACCGGAAGTCGACGTGGTCGTACTCGATGGTGGCCGGCCCCCGCGGCACGGGTCGGGCGTCGGGCGCGTCCACGATCATCGGCGGCAGGTCGAGGACCTCGAACACCC
>PMFY01000336.1 GCA_003157945.1 Acidimicrobiaceae bacterium
CGGCCGGCCAGGCCCGGGGGACCGTCCTCGAGACGGACGACCTCGACGCGGACATCGCCCGACTCCGGGGGCTGGGTGTCGAACTGCCGGACGAGGTCGAGTCCGCCCCGTGGGGACGCTTCGTGACGTTCGCCGACCCGGACGGCAACGGCCTCGTCCTCCAGGAGACCGACGCCCGGGGGGCCTGACCTCGGCGCCTTCCCCGGAGGGCCGGGCGCCCCGGAATGCGCCGACCCCGGGTGGCGTTGACCACCCCGGACTGCTCGGAAGGGAGCGCACGATGGCAACGGTGGAACTGACCAAGGAGAACTTCGCCGAGGTGGTGTCGACCAACGACACCGTCCTGGTGGACTTCTGGGCGTCGTGGTGCGGGCCGTGCCGTGCGTTCGGCCCGGTGTTCGAGCAGGCGTCCGAGGACCACCCGGACCTGGTGTTCGGCAAGATCGACACCGAGGCCCAGCAGGAGCTGGCCGGCTCCTTCGGGATCCAGTCCATCCCCACGCTGATGATCCTGCGCGAGCAGGTGATCGTGTTCAGCCAGCCCGGTGCCCTTCCGGGGGACGCCCTCGAGGACCTCATCGAGCAGGCCGTCCACCTGGACATGGACGAGGTGCACCGGGAGGTCGCGGGCCAGGAAGCCTGATCCGCGGACGGTCGGGCAGGAGGACCGTCAGACCGTCAGTCGTCGCGGCGCCCGGCGTCAGCGGCTCCGGCCCTCGTCGTCGGCAGCCCCGGCGGATGCTCTGATCCGCAGCATCAGGCGGCTCTCGGCGAGTCGCACCGCCCAGGCGATGACGACGATGAGCACGATCCCGGCGAGCACCGGGAAGAAGAGGAACTTGGCGCCCTGGGCGGAGGGGTCGACGGCCACGATGAGCGCGGTCGCCGCGCCCGGTGGGTGGAGGGCGTGGCAGACCTGCATGAGGACGTAGGCCAGCGCCACCGAGGCGCCGGCCACCAGGGCGAGGTGACCGCCGCCCAGCGCCGTCACGCAGAGGAACCCGGACAGCGCCCCGAGGAACTGCCCACCCACCACGTTCCACGTCCGCGCGATGTCGAGCCCGGGAAGCGAGAAGAGCACGACCACCGACGAGGCGAAGGAGGCCACGAGGAACGGGAGGTGGTCGGGGGCGGCCGCCTGGTTGAGGGCGACCAGCGCGGCGATCGAGACGCCGATGGCGACGGTGTCGATGAGGGAGAGGGTGAAGAAGCCGCGCTGGCCATAGGCGACCAGCCGCCCGACCAGGGTCGGGTCGACGTCCCCGGGGTCCTCGCCACCGTGCGGCGGGCCGCCGGCCTCATCCACGGTCGTGGAGGCTCGGGAGGAGGTCGGCGGCGGGGATCGGCGCCGCGGCATGGGGGATCGGCGCCGCGGCATGGGGAATCGGCGCCGCGGCATGGGGAATCGGTGTGGGGTCGGGCATCCGGGCCAGGATAGGAGGGGCCCCGGCGGTCACCGATCCCGCGGCGGTACAGTCTGCGGGTGGATCCGGTCCTGCACCTCTCGATCGTCGTGGACGACCTCGCGGCGGCCCGCGCGTTCTATGTCGACATCCTCGGATGCCGGCCCGGACGGGAGCGCGAGGGATGGATGGACGTCTGGTTCTTCGGCCTCCAGCTCACCCTCCAGGGCCGACCGGACCAGGCCCGGCCCCTCGAGGAGCAGGGTGCGAGGCACTTCGGCGCCACCCTCGGCGCCGACGCGTTCGCCACCACCGTGGCGCGGCTCGGTGGGGACCCGGCGGTCCGGTGGGTCGTGCCGGTGACGACCGACCATGGCGGCACGCCCCGCCAGCAGACCAAGTGCAAGCTGGCCGATCCGTCGGGCAACGTCATCGAGCTGAAGACCTACGCGGACCCCGAGGCGGCGTTCGCCCCCTGAGGCCACCCGTCCGCCCCCAGGGGTCACCCGGCCGCGGCCGCCCCGCCGCGGTGGATGGCGTCAGCCCCCGGACACCCGCTGCAGCATCGTGCGGGACTGCCGCACCAGGCCCGCCGGGGTGGTCAGCCGACGGCTGACGTGGGTGGTGCGGACCGTCTCGACGAGCTCGGTCAGGACCATCACCGAGAAGCAGGTGAAGAAGATCGGCTCGACGAAGGCTCCGAAGCGGTCCGTGAGGTAGGCCACACCCAGCAGCGGGTAGGCGATGACCATGGTGCGCCCGGTCCACCGGACGGCCCGGGTCACCGGTGACTCCTGGGACCGGGTGCGCTGCCAGGCGAGGTACACCGCCACCGTGCCGAACACGAACTCGGCGATGCCGGCGGCCACGTGGACGTAGTGGTGGTGCGGTAGGGCCAGTCGCCACTCGGCCGCCCGGCACGAGGCACTCAGGCCCTCGGGGCAGGCGTAGGAGAATTGCCCGCCGACGGCGCCGGCGACGGTGAAGGCGAGCAGCCACGGCCACTCCGCCCGCCGGCCGGTGCGTCCGACCGACCCACGGAGCAGCAGGGCCGCCAGCAGGACGATGCCGGCGGCGAGGTCCAGGTGCTGCAGGAGCGTGGCGTCCGGCCGGCCGGTGGCCTCGAGGTCGCTGAAGAGTTCGTTCGGGCTGGTCATCAGGTGGCGGTCGAAGGCCACCGG
>PMFY01000127.1 GCA_003157945.1 Acidimicrobiaceae bacterium
CCGAGGGCTCGATCGCCAAGCTCAAGTTCGCCGAGCTGAACAAGGACATCTTCGAGCTGTGCATCGACATGCAGGGCGCCGAAGCTCTCGTGGGCTACGACTACGCCATGCGTCGGTCCGATGTGCTGGGCCTGACCGGTCCCCCCGGTACGTCACGCCTTGACTATCTCCAGTCGTTCGGATTGCGGATCGGCGGCGGAACCTCCGAGATCCAGCGCAACATCCTGGGCGAGCGGATCCTCGGCCTGCCCGGCGACGTCCGGGTGGACAAGGAGCTGCCCTGGGCCCAGGTCCCGCGGAGTTGAACGCGGCGGTCACGGGGGCGCGGCCATGACCGACGCCCGGCACTTCCTCGGCATGGAGGAGCGGGACGACCCGCTGCACTGGCGCCTCCACGTGGTGCCCGAGCTCACGACCCCCGGCAACTTCCTGTTCGGCGGCTGCGGACTCGCGGCGGCACTCGTCGCCCTGGAGGCGGCCTCCGGGCGGCCCACGGTGTGGTCGACGTGCCAGTACCTCTCGTTCGCGCCGACGGACGCGGTCCTCGACCTCACGGTCACGCTGGCCGCGGTGGGCAGCCGGGTGACCCAGGGCCGGGTGGTGGCCCGCACCGGCGACACCGAGATCCTGACGGTCAACGCCGCACTCGGCGAGCCCGGGAACCTGGAGGCCGAAGGGGTGTGGGAGCAGCCGCCCGAGGTGCCGCCGCCGGACGAGTGCCCACCGCGCCGGCTGCCGTCCTTCTTCACCACGTCGATCTTCGACCAGATCGACGTCCGCCTGGCCAAGGGCCGGAGCTTCGAGGAGATCAGCTCGGATCCGGGGACGCCCGGTGAGCCGACCAGCGCGCTGTGGGCCCGGATACCGGGCCACCTCGATCCGTCCGCGGCCACGCTGGCCATCCTGGGCGACTACGTCACGGGTGGTGTGTCCCAGCCGCTCGGACGGCGGACCATGTCCCGCAGCCTCGACAACACCCTGCGGATGGTCCGGCTCGAGCCGACCGAATGGGTGCTGTGCGACATCCGCATCCAGGCCCTGGCCGGCGGCTTCGGCCAGGGGACGGCCTTCCTGTGGTCGGAGTCGGGNNGGGGGGGCCGGGGCCGGCGTCGTCCCCTAGTGTCACCGCTGACGTTCCGACGCCCGACCGACAGGGGACCGCGATGAAGATCAGCACCATGCTCAGCTACGCCGGAGGTTTCCGGAAGGCCGCCGCCCAGGTGGCCGAGATGGAGAAGGCCGGACTCGACCTGGTCTGGGTGGCCGAGGCCTACGGCATCGACAGCCCGAGCCAGATGGGCTACCTGGCCGCACTGACCGAGCGGGTCGAGATCGGCTCCGCCATCCTGCCCATCTTCACCCGGACCCCCACCCTCATCGCCATGACGGCCGCCGGCATCGACTCGCTGTCGGAAGGTCGCTTCCATCTGGGTCTGGGCTCGTCCGGACCGCAGGTCATCGAGGGCTGGCACGGGGTCCCCTTCGACGCCCCGATCGGTCGGACCCGGGAGATCGTCGACATCTGCCGGCAGGTCTGGGCCCGCGAGGCGCCCCTCGAGCACCACGGCAAGTACTACGACATGCCCCTGGCCGAAGGGCGGGGCACCGGACTGGGCAAGGCCCTCAAGATCATCGGCCGCCCGGTGCGGCCCCGGATCCCGATCTGGGTGGCCTCGCTGGGCCACACCAACGTGGCCATGACGGCCGAGATCGCCGACGGCTGGATCCCCATGCTGTACGTGCCGGAGAAGGCCCGGGAGGTGTGGGGCGAATCGCTCGACGCGGGACGGGCGAAGCGGGACCCGTCACTCGAGCCGCTCCAGATCACGGTGGGCGGCATGGTCGCCATCGGCGAGGGCGCCGACGTGACCGCTCTGCGCGACCTCGCCCGGCCGATGGTGGCGCTGTACGTCGGAGGCATGGGGGCCAAGGGCCGGAACTTCTACAACGACGTGGTGAAGCGCTACGGGTACGAGGAGGAGGCCGAGAAGATCCAGGACCTCTACCTCGACGGCAAGAAGGCCGAGGCCGAGGCGCTGGTCCCCGACGAACTGCTGGAGGCCACGTCGCTCTGCGGTCCTGCCGGCTACGTGGCCGAGCGCATCGCCGCCTTCAAGGCGGCCGGTGTCAGCCACCTCCAGGTCCTGCCGGTTCCCACCGGCGACCAGACCCAGGTCGACATCATCGCCCAGGTCAAGGAGATGATCGGCTGACGGCCCGCGTCGAGCGGGCCGCGGGTCACTCGTCGGAGACGAGCTCCCCCTCGGAGTGGTCGACGGTGTCGAGGGCGAGCAGGGCGTCGAGTTGCTGGGCCATCTGCTCGATCTCGTCCGCCTCGTAGTAGCTGCGGTTGAGGGTGAGAGTCAGCTGGTCCTGCACGAGGGCGAGGGCGTCCTCGGCCGCGGCGGCGGCGTCGTACACGGAGAAGAGGCGGGCCTGCATGGCCTGCGCGGACACGAAGCGGGTACCGCGGCCAGCGGCCTCCGACGGAAGCGCGCGCAGTGCGTCGCCCGGTGTCGCGGGGCCCGTCGAGCCGGTCTGCCCGTCCGTCCCGGCTGCATGCTCCTGGTCCATGGTCATCTCCGTTTCATGGTCTGGTCCACGCACCGCTCTGGTGTCCCTCCATTCAACACCCCGGCAGTGACAATTCATCCGCATACCCCCGTGCCGCCACCGTGCTGCAACCTTCCCCCTGGTCGCGGCCGGTGGGGACGGGTCGGTGGGCGGGACGCCGGCGGGTCGTCGCCCCTGTCCGGAGGTCCCCGGGCGTCGGCGGGTCGGAGGGGTGCCCGGCAGGTGGGATGATGACCGACCGTGGTTCCGTCCCGTCCGGGGCGGACCGGACCCGGAAGGACCGGCAGCATGGAAGGCCCCATCACCGACAGCGCCCGAGAGGCGATGCTCCTGGCCGCCCTGGCCCGGACCGACCACCGCTCGTTCAAGGACGCCCTCCAGGTCGTCTCCGACCCGAGGTTCCCGATCTCCAAGCCGACCGCCAACGCCCTGGCGGCCCTGCGCAAGCACCGTGACCCCCGTTCCGTGCTGGACCGGGCCCAGTACCGGGTGGCCGTGCCCTACGCCGCCGCCGTGCTGGTCGAGCCCTGCCTGGCCGCGGTGATCGAGGCGTTGGGCGACAACGCCGACGACCCCACGCGTGACCAGCTCCTCGAGGCCGTCGACCGCGTGGCCGCCGACTTCGACGAGGTGACCGTCGCCGTGATGCTGGCCTCGGTGGCCGACGGGGACATGGCGGCGTCCGACCTCTGCTTCTCGCTCCTCGACGCCGAGGAGCGGTTCGGGCTCACCGGGTGGCGCTCCTTCGAGCGCACCGCCCCCACGGACGGGGCGACCCGACGACCCCCGCCGCCGGCCACCTCCGAAGAGCAGCGCGAGGCCCGGCGGGCGAAGAAGCAGCGCGACGCGGAGGAGCGCCGGCGCAAGGCCGAGGCGGCCGCCCGGGCGGCCGAGCAGGTCCGCTCGGCCCGGAAGAAGGAGCGGGCGGCGGCGTCCGACCGTCCCTCGGCCACCCCCGGTGCGGACCCGGTGCCCGCACCGGTCCTCCCCACGCTGGGGCACCGTCGCGCCCTACTCACCCCCCTGGAGGAGGAGGAGTTCGACCGCGACGACCCGTGGTCGACCGGCGTGGTGCTGGCCTGGGTGCCGTTCGACGCCGCGGACGCCGACCACTCCGACCTCGACGGCAAGGTGCGACCCTGCGTCGTCCTCGCCGGGTCGCCCACCCACCTCCTGGTCCGTCCGGGATACTCGGCGGGCGGGGTGAAGAGCCGGGACTGGAAGTCGCACCCCGTGCGGCACTGGCGGCGTTCGGGGTTCGACGAGCCGACGTGGATCGACGTGGACGCCGTCCGGGTGACCCGCCCGGAGACGGGCCCGACGGGGTTCCTCGAGCCGGACGACTGGAACGCCCTCTGGTAGTCGTCCGGAGTGCGCCCCGCGGACTCAGGTAGCGGACACCAGGAGGGGCATCCGCGGGGTCCGGCGGGGTCGAACCGCCCTTCGACGAGGGGGTTTGCCATCCGCGAGCATTCCTCCGCCGGGCGGTTTATGCTACCCGGAGTTGACATGCCGCCGATTGTCCACGGCGGCGTATCGCAAGGCGGGACGAGATGTGGCCGCAGTGCCGCAGGAGGGAAAGGGCATGTTGAAGAAACTCGTAGTAGGGGCTGGGGTCGCGCTCACAGCGATGTGTAGCCCGATCGCCATCGGGGCGGGTGTGGCAGCTGCTGCTCCTCCGCCCGTCACACTGAGCGGCGCCATCAATTGCAATGCGACCGGCCACATGACGTTCAGCCAGGCGCTCACCAACAGCGATCCCTCGGCGCAGGTCACGGTCTCCGTCAAGGTCAAGCTGGCGAAGTGCACAGGACCCGGAACGATCTCCGGTCCCGTGACCCTCACGCACGGCACCCTGGTGGGTTCGTCGACGAGCACGATGCTCAACGCCTGCGGCGCGATCTCGAGCGGCACGCCGCTGCCGACCATCACGGGCACGATCAACTGGAAGGGGTCCAAGGGCAGCATCACCTCCTCGGCCGTGACCATCCAGAACGCGACGGGCTTCTACGACCAGGGAGCGAACGAACTCCACATCGGTCTGCCGACGTCGATCGGTACGGGGTCGTTTGCCGGCCAGTCGACCTCGTTCACGGGACTCGATTCCAACAAGTCCGGGTACGTCGTCACGAGCACCTGCTCCAGTAAGAAGGGCCTGAAGAACATTCCGTTCGGGCGCCCGTCCGGCTCGATCACCGGTTCC
>PMFY01000101.1 GCA_003157945.1 Acidimicrobiaceae bacterium
GACCCTCGGATCCTCCCCCGATTCCAATGCCCCAGTGTAGCCGCCCGCTGTGTCGTCCCGGACTGATGCTCCGGGCCGCGCGCCCGTGGCTCAGCGCTGCACCCGGACCTCCAGCCGGGCCGGACGCTCCACGCCTGCGTACTCCGAGGCCCGGTCCAGCAGGGTGTCCCCCAGCCGGCGGACCTGGGTGGCCCAGGCGGGGTGGTCGACGCTCACCACCAGGGCCGTCGCGTCCATCCGCAGGGGCCGGACGTGCTCGGCCATCGCCGGCCCCACGATCTCGGGCCACCCCGCGAACAGGCGCCCCACGCCCACGGCGCCCTCCAGGCCGAGCCGGCGGGTCAGCGCCTCGAGCGAGCCGTCGAGCGGGCGGGGCTCGGAGTCCCGGCGGTGGAACGGCTCGGGGCTCATCCGTCGCCCCCGGTCGTCGTGACATGACCCCCGTCCGCCATCTCGTAGACCTTGGCCGCCACCACCTCGGGCGGGGCGGGCTGGGCCGTGGTGAGCAGCGTCTGCCCGGGCGGAAGCCCTTCGAGGAGGGCCCGGGAGCGGAGGGGGTCGAGTTCGCTGAAGACGTCGTCGAGGAGGAGGACGGGGGCCGTGCCGAGGCGGAGGGTGGCCAGTTCGTGCGCGGCGAGCTGGAGCGCGAGGGCCAGTGACCGCTGCTCCCCCTGGGAGGCGTGGGTCCGGGACGGCAGGCCGGCCAGGGTCAGCTCGAGCTCGTCCCGGTGGGGCCCGACCGTCGACACGCCGCGCTGGACGTCCCGGTCGCGGGCTTCGCCGAGCGCCTCGAGGAGCGGACCGGTCCAGGAGCGCTGGTAGGCCAGGCCGATCGGGGTGGGTGCGCCGGCGAGACGCGCGTAGTGACGTTCCGCCAACGGCGCCAATTGTTCCACCAGCTGCTCGCGCGCCTCGACCAGGCGCGTGCCGGACTCCTCGAGGCGTGCGTCCCAGACGTCGAGGGTGACGGCGGCATCGGCCCGCAACGTCCGGCCGGCGGTCCGGAGCAGGGCGCTCCGCTGCCGGAGCACCTTGTCGACCTCCTCGGCCGATCGGGCGGCCTTCGGGTCCACGACGGCGAGGGTCTCGTCGAGGAACCGGCGGCGGTCCGACGGTCCGGCCCGCACGACGCCGATGTCCTCGGGGGAGAACACGGTGACGCGCAGCGCGTCGTGGAGGTCCCCGCGGCGGCGCACCGCCTGGCGGTTGACCTGGGTCCGCGACCGCCCGGCGGCCGACACCTCGGCCTCGATGGTGAGCGTGCGGTCGGCCACCCTGGTCTCCGCCCGCAGGATGGCCCGTTCGGTACCGCGCCGCACCAGCGCCTCCCGGGGCGAGCCCCGGAACGACTGCAGCGTGGCCAGGTAGCCCGCCGCCTCGAGAAGGCTGGTCTTGCCCGCTCCGTTGCGGCCGGTGATGACCGTCGTACCCTCGGGGTCCGGTTCGATGACCGTGTCGGCCAGGTTCCGGAAGTCGGTCACGGCCAACGAGACGAGGTGCACGGGGCTACCGACGCGCGTCGCGGATCAGGACACGCGCACGGGCATCAGGAGATACCGGAAATCGGTCTCCTCGGCGGCCCGCACGGTGGCCGGCTTGGTGGCGTCCACCGTCTCGAGGAGCACCTCGTCACCGGCCACGGCCTCCACCCCGTCGATCAGGTAGGTCGGGTTGAAGGCGATGGTCAGGTCCTCCCCCTCGAAATCGGCGTCCACCGTCTCGCTGGCGTCACCCACCTCCTGGGACACCACCGTGAGGTCCACCCCACCGTGACGCATCGACAACCGGACGGGCGTCGTGTTGTCGCGTACGAGCAGACGCACACGGCGCAGGGCGTCCAGCAGCGAGTCCTTGCCCACGTGGAGGCGGTTCGGGTACTCGGCCGGGATGAGCTGCCGGTAGTCCGGGTAGGTGCCGTCGAGCAGCCGGGTGCTGACCTTCACCTCGCCCGCGGTGAAGGTCACGTCGTGGTCGCCGATGGACAGGCCGACGACGGGGGCGTCGCCGTCCCCCTCGGACTTCCCTCCCGACCCGAGGGCCGACAGGCGCTGCAGTTCGGACAGCGCGCGAGCCGGGACGAGGATCTGCGACGTGCCCGAGAACGCGTCGCTCCCCCCGATGTCGCGCAGGGCGAGTCGGTACGAGTCGGTGGCGACCAGCCGGACACCGGTTCCCTCGGGGGCGATGAGCACACCGGTCAGGAGCGGCCGGGCGTCGTCACCCGAGGCGGCCCGCACCACCTGGTGCAGAGCGCTCGCCAGCCCGGCGGCCGGAAGGAACGTCGCCGGCTCCGGCGGCTCGGGCAGGGTCGGGAAGTCGGCGACCGGGAACGTGCGCAGACTGAACCGGGAGCGCGCCGCGCCGATCTCCACCTTCTCGCCCTCGGCCTCGATGGTCACCGCGCCCGGCTCGAGGGACCGCACGATGTCCGCCAGCAGCTTGGCCGGCGCGACGCACACCCCGTCGGCGATCCCGATGGCCTCGGTCGACACGTGCACGGTCAGGTCGAGGTCCGTGCCGATGACCGACAGCCGGTTCCCCACGGCCTCGATGCGCAACCCGCTCAGGACCACCTGCGCGGACGAGCGCGTACCGACAGCGCGTCCCGCTGTCGCCAGCACCTCCACCAACGAGTCACGCTCGCATCGAAACTTCACGAGGAAGTCCTTTCTCGCATTGCTTCTTAGTTAGTTAATTGAAATTTCTAGTGATGGTAGTAAGGGTTGTGGATTGTGGACAGACGACAGTTCTCCCTGGTGGGAAGCCATGTGCTTTTCCACCGGGCGTCCCCGCAATCGCGGCGCGAGGAGCGCCGGGGTGTCCGCGACGTGTCCTGTTATGGACAAGTTCACCGGAGTTCACAGAGTTGCCCCGGTTGTAACCAGTGATATCCACAGGATGGGCACAAGCTCTGGACGAGCGAAGTGCGCTCATGAGCCGCTCTTGATGCGGACGATGAGGTCGGTCACCTGGTTGTAGATCTGCTGACGCTCCTTCATGAGCCCCGCGATCTTCTCGACGGCGTGCATCACCGTGGAGTGGTCGCGGCCGCCGAATTCGCGCCCGATGGCCGGGTAGCTGAAGTCGGTCAGCTCGCGGAAGACGTACATGCTCACCTGGCGCGCGGTCACGAGCGGACGGCGTCGGTTAGGACCGCACAATTCCTCCACCGAGAACCCGAAGGTCTCCGAGGTCGCCTCGAGGATGACCTGGGGAGTGATGCGGCGCGGCTGGTCGGCCGACACGATGTCCGAGAGGACGACCTCGGCGAGCTCGCGGCTCATGGGTTGATGGTTGAGGCTGGCGAACGCCGTCACCCGGATGAGCGCGCCCTCGAGCTCACGGATGTTCTCCTTGACGTGGGTGGCGATGAATTCGAGGACGTCGTCGGGGACGGCCACCCGCTCGTGCTCGGCCTTGGTCTGGAGGATGGCCAGACGGGTCTCGAGCTCCGGGGGCTGGACCTCGGTGATGAGGCCGGACAGGAACCGGCTCCGGAGGCGGTCCTCGAGCGTGGCGATCGACTTGGGCGGACGGTCGGAGGTGAGCACGATCTGCTTCGACGCCCCGTAGAGGGAGTTGAAGGTGTGGAAGAACTCCTCCTGCGTGCGCTCCTTCTGCGAGATGAACTGGATGTCGTCGATC
>PMFY01000219.1 GCA_003157945.1 Acidimicrobiaceae bacterium
TTCGATTCTCCGGGACACGTTGATCGGCTTGCGTTCGTCCGCCATGGCGCCATTCTGACTGATTTCCGGTATCCCGCATTGCCAATGATGGCGACGAGATGAAGCATGCTCTCGAGTTGTCGGTCGAGGCCGATCCGGTGTCCCGTCGACTCGCAGACGGTCGGGGGCAGGTGGATTCCAGGGACACCGCGCTGCGTGGATAGGTTCGGCGCCCGTTGCCGGAGGGGGCGGCCGCCACGGAAGGTTCATGGAAGCCGTCCCCATGGCAGCTGAGCTATTCCCTGTTCCGAACCAGCCCTTCGAGCGCATCGAGCGAAGTCTGGAGGCCGCCTTCCATTCCCGAGGCAATCGCCGCGTCACGAATGTCCTTCGTCGGGTACCAGCCGAGGATCTTCAGCGTCGTGACACCGTTCGACTGGTCGAAGGTGATCGTGCTGAGGGCCTCCGCGTCGGGGAACATCTCGAACACCTCGGTCCTCACCAGGCGGTGCGGCCGGTCGATCTCCCGGTACTCGCCGCGGAAAGCCACCTCGAATCCACCATTGGCGATCATGACCCACCGCCATCTCCCACCGATCCGCAGATCGATCTGGGCCTCCCTCACTTCACCCCGGTCGCCCGCCCACCAGCGCTTGACGAGGTCGGACGTGGTCCACGCGTCGAACACCAGCTCCGCTGGAGCATCGAATACCCGGGTGACCAGGATCTCCTGGTCGGACGGCAGGGTGAAGACGGCAGAGCCATAGCGACTGCCGATCGAGTTGCTCATGTCAATTCCTCCTTGGTCTGAAGCTCGACGAGAACATCGTCGAGCCGGTCCAGTCGGTTGTTCCAGGTCGACTCGAAGTTGCGAACCCACTCGAAGACGGGTTGCAACGCTGGTCCATTGACCCGGTACCAGCGACGGCGACCATCAACTCGGACGGACACCAACGCAACCGCCCGCAGCACCGCAAGGTGCTTCGAGACCTGGGGTTGACTCAGGCCCAACCGATCGACGAGGTCGCCGACAGTGGCCTCTTCGGTGCCGAGAGCATCGAGCAGTGCGCGCCGCCTGACTTCTGCGACGGCATTGAATGCATCGGTCGTCGTCGGTGTGCGAGCCACGCAGAAATCATATGCCGATATGGAAATATGTCAACTCGGAACGCCCGTGCCCTCAAGTGGCCCCGTTGGCATCCTCCGCCCCGAGCGGAAGGGTCTGCCGCCCGATCCGGTGTCAATTTGATCTGTGGCGCCGAGAGGTGACGGTACGCCCGGGAGCCATGGAAGCGGACGCCTGGATTTGCCCAATTACGCGGGGATTCGACGAGGATCCTTGCGGTGGGATGTCGATTCGTCGCTTGTCACTCGTGGTCATGGCGAGCGGTGCACACGGCACCGCCGCCAGGAAAGGAACCTCACATGTCGACCGCCACTGCTTCCTCCGTCATCGCCGTCGAGCACGGTCAGTCCCGGCTGACCAGTACCCTGCCGCGAGCCACCGCCCTGGTCGGTGTCCTGGCCGCTGCGGCTACGACCGCACTTGCGGCCATCCTGCGGGCCGCCGGAGTCCCCCTCTCCGTGCATGGCCAGATTCCACTGGCTGCGTTCGCCCAGTTCACCTTCATCGGAGCGGTCATGGGTGGAGTGCTCGTCGCCTTGCTCATTCGTCGCAGCACGGCTCCCCGTCAGCGGTTCGTCCAGATCGCCATCGGGCTCACCGCGCTCTCGTGTGCCGTCCCTCTGGCCTTCGCCGACACATTGGCCAGCGGATTCGCGCTCGTTGGACTGCATCTGGTCGCCGCGGCAATCATTGTCCCCGTGCTCGCCCGATACGCCGACCGACCAACTCCAACCCGCCACTGAGAGGGAGTCACCACGATGCCCCAGTACCTGATCGCTGTCTGTCACGATGGCAACTACGAGGTCGACTTCTCCACCCCCGAGGCTCAGCGCCTCGGCACCCAGGTCGGAGCGTTCAACGACGACCTGCAGAAGGCAGGTGCCTGGGTGTTCGCCGCCGGGCTGCACCCTGCGTCTTCGGCCACAGTCGTGCGCTCCGCCGGCGGTGTCGTCTCCATGACGGACGGTCCCTTTGCCGAGACCAAGGAGCAGATGGGTGGCTTCTGGATGATTGAAGTCGCCGATCTCGACGCCGCCCTGGAATGGGCCGGAAAGGCTGCCGCTGCCTGCGAAGGTCCGGTAGAGGTCCGGCCCGCCCAAGGGTGACCAACGCGCTCGACGAGGTCTTCCGGCGCGAGGCCGGGCGCTGCACCGCCACCCTGATCCGCGTCCTGGGCGACATCGACCTCGCCGAGGACGCGGTGGCGGAAGCATTCGCCATTGCCGCCGAGAAGTGGCCCCGAACGGGGATCCCGCCCAATCCGGGCGGTTGGATCACCACGACCGCCCGCAACCGCGCCATCGACCGCCTCCGACGCGAATCCACCCGCAGCGACCGGCATCGCTCGGCCCATCGGCTCCACATCGACACCATGGACCCTGACCACGATCCAGAACCCGACGGCCTCGACGACTTCGTCGATGTCGTCGCCGACGATCAACTCCGGCTCATGTTCCTGTGCGCCCACCCCGCTCTGGGCGACGACGCCCAGGTCGCGCTCATCCTGCGGCTTCTCGGCGGCCTGGAGACCGGTGAGATCGCCGCGGCCTTCCTGGTGCCCGAGCCGACGATGGCGCAACGCATCGTACGGGCCAAGCGCAAACTCCACGACAACCACGCCTCGTATCGAATCCCTGGGTCAGCGGAGCTCCCGGACCGGCTCCACGCCATCCTCGTGGCGATCTATCTCATCTACACCGAAGGTCACACCGCCACCTCTGGCCAGGCCCTCACGAGAGCCGACCTCTCCACCGAAGCCATCCGTCTCGGGCGGACCCTCGTCGAGCTGATGCCGGACGAGCCAGAGGCCGTCGGACTGCTCGCCCTGTTGCTGCTCACGGAATCCCGCCGACCCAGCCGCACAGCTCCCGACGGAACGATGGTGCGCCTCGCCGACCAGGACCGAAGCCGCTGGGACCAAGCGCTGATCAGTGAAGGCCACGACCTCGTCGTCGGCTGCCTCCGCCGCAACCAGCCGGGCCCGTTCCAGATACAGGCCGCCATCGCCGCGGTCCATGCCGACGCACCCACTGTCGAGTCCACGGACTGGTTGCAGATCACCACCCTCTACGACCAGCTCTACGCACTTCGTCCGAATCCCGTCGTCTCCCTCAATCGGTCAGTGGCCGTCGCCGAGCTTCGGGGACCCATCGAGGGACTGGCCGCTCTCACCGAGATCGACGCTGCCACGCTGGATGACTATCAGCCGTATCACGCGACCCGCGCTGACCTGCTCGCACGCGCCGGTCGGAATGACGAAGCAGGAGCCGCCTACGACCGGGCGATCGAACTCACCACGAACACGGTCGAACGCGAATTCCTGGTCCGGCAGCGGGCCGAAATCTGAGCGGCCATTTGGTCCTCCATGTGGAACATCTCCGTCATCCAGTGTCGATTCCGGGGTCGCCGTTCGTGGTCAGGGTGAGTGGCGAACGAGTCGCCCCCGGAACCGAAAGGACCTACCCACGATGGGAACGATCCGAGTACATGAGTTCACCAGCCTCGACGGCGTCATCGATGCACCCGACTGGACCCTTGATTTTGGCTTCGACCCGGCCATGGGACAGGACATCGGCAATCTCATGGGCAGCTGTGATGCGATCCTGCTGGGCCGCAACACCTACCAGATGTTCGAGCCGGCATGGTCCGCCCGTTCGGCCGACGAAGATCCTGGGGCACCGTTCATGAACGATTCGACCAAGTACGTCGTCTCCTCCACCTTGACGGAAGGTTCCTGGCAGAACTCGAAGATCATCGGTCCCTACAGCGCGGACGCCATCCGCGAGGTCAAGGACGAAGTCGATGATGGCATCTACGTGAGCGGCAGTTCCCGGCTCGTGCAGGCCCTCATCACCGACGGACTGGTCGACGAGTTACACCTGTTCGTCTACCCCGTCACCCGAGGTACCGGGCCGCAGCTGTTCCCCGATGACCTGTCGACCAAGTGGTCGCTGATCAACAGTGCGACCTACGACAATGGCGTGCTGTACCTGGCGTACAGAGCCGCCTCCTCGTAACGACCGGGCACGTCTGAGAGCAGGCTCGCCTTCCTGTGGATCACTGGCGCGGATGCACCAGCCGGATCCCCCCCAACGAGGTGCATGGCGTCAGTTCATACACCTGGGGGTGACTTGGCGTGTGAACCGACGCAGAGCGCACGGTCCCTCCACCGATGCACTACGGAGCACCCGACGACGCATGGGCCATCATCGACCGCCATCCCCTCGGACCGCAGGTTGCTCGGCAATCAACTGCACCGAGGTTCGCGCGTTGGCTGCGAAGCACTGATTGAACGGGTGAAGTCGCAGCTCAGGGCCCCAATTGGCCCGACCTGCTCCGGTTCACCGGACAGTCACCTGTGAGGGCGCCGTGGTGCTCGCGGTAGCAGCCGTGCCGTCAGCTGAGCCCGAGATATTGCGGTGCACATCTGGCGCTCGAGGCATGCCGGTATCGTGATCCGGTGTGTCAGTTTAGGTTGACGCACCCAGGATGTCAGTCCATACTGACATACATGGACATCGAGCAAGTGGGCGCGGAACTCTCGTCGGATGACCCGGTAGTCGGACTACGCGCCTCGTTGGCACTCCATCGCCTCGCGGAGAGGGTCGAAGCGCACCAGGTCGCGTCGGCCCGGGA
>PMFY01000322.1 GCA_003157945.1 Acidimicrobiaceae bacterium
CCACCGGATCATCCAGGGCGCGCAATCCGGGGAGTTCCTGCAGAAGATCCACGCGCTGCTGCTCGGCGCGGACGGCTTCTACGACGACATCTTCGCCGCGCTGCGCATCCCGTACGAGCCGGTCCGCTGGACCAAGGACATCCCCTCGGGCCACGAGGACGACGTGACCAGGTCCGCCCGGGCGCAGGAGCTGATCCACGCCTACCGGGTGCGCGGCCACCTGATGGCCGACACCAACCCGCTGGACGTCAGCCAGCACAAGCACCCCGACCTGGACATCAACCAGCACGGGCTGACCCTGTGGGACCTGGAGCGCGACTTCCCCACCGGCGGCTTCGGCGGCAAGAACCGGATGAAGCTGCGGGACATCCTGGGCGTGCTGCGGGACTCGTACTGCCGCACGGTCGGCACCGAGTACATGCACATCCAGTCCCCGGAAGAACGCCGCTGGCTGCAGGACCGCATTGAGGTCCCGCACGCGCGGGCCGAACACGACGAGCAGATCCGCATCCTGTCCCGGCTCAACGTGGCCGAGGCGTTCGAGATGTTCCTGCAGACCAAGTTCGTCGGTCAGCGCCGGTTCTCGCTCGAAGGCGCGGAGTCGCTGATCCCGCTGGTGGACGCGGTGCTGGCCGAGGCGTCCGGGGCCGGCATGGACGAGGCCGTCATCGGGATGGCGCACCGCGGCCGGCTGAACGTGCTGGCCAACATCGTCGGCAAGTCCTACGGCGAGATCTTCGAGGAGTTCGAGGGCAACCTCGACCCGGAGTCCGTCCAGGGCTCCGGCGACGTGAAGTACCACAAGGGTGCCGCCGGCACGTTCCCGGGTCGGGCCGGCGGGTCCATCCCGGTGACGATGGCCTCCAACCCGTCCCACCTCGAGGCGGTCGACCCGGTGGTGGTCGGCATGGCCCGCGCCCGCCAGGACTCGCTCGGCGGCGAGCGGGGCACCGGCAAGCGCCTGGTCGACGGCACCGGCGCCCCCTTTCCGGTGCTGCCGATCCTCCTGCACGGCGACGCCGCGTTCGCGGGCCAGGGCGTGGTGGCCGAGACCCTCAACCTGTCCCAGCTCGCCGGTTACCGCACGGGTGGCACCGTCCACGTGGTCATCAACAACCAGCTCGGGTTCACCACGGCGCCGGAGGCGGCCCGCAGCTCGGTGTACCCGACCGACGTCGCCAAGATGGTGCAGGCGCCGATCTTCCACGTCAACGGCGACGACCCCGAGGCCTGCGCCCGGGCCGCCCGGCTGGCCTTCGGCTTCCGTCAGGCCTTCCACAAGGACGTCGTCATCGACATGGTCTGCTACCGCAAGCACGGCCACAACGAGGGGGACGACCCGAGCTACACCCAGCNNGAGGAGGCCGAGCAGGCACTCGACGACTTCTCGGCCCGGCTGCAGGCCGCGCTCGACGAGACCCGCGCCGAGGCCGAGGGGGCGCCGGCCGCCCCGCTGACCCTGCCCGAGTACATCCAGCCCGACCTGACCATCCCCCAGGTGGAGACCGGCATCGACCCCGAGACGGTGTCCCGCCTGGCCACCGTGGTCCGGACGGTGCCCGACGGCTTCGTGCTCCACCCCAAGCTGGCGCGCCAGTTCGAGCAGCGCGACAAGGTGGTGGCCGACGGCGAGATCGACTGGGCGTTGGGCGAGGCCCTGGCCTTCGGCTCGCTGCTGCTCGAGGGGACCGACGTGCGCGTCACCGGCCAGGACACCCGCCGGGGGACCTTCTCCCACCGGCACGCCGTCCTGGTCGACCACGAGACGGGCACCGAGTTCGTGCCCCTGGAGGGACTGGAGGGGGGCCGCTTCACCATCCGCGACTCGCTCCTGTCGGAGTACGCCTGCGTGGGCTTCGAGTACGGGTACTCGGTGGAGGCCCCCGACGACCTGGTGGCCTGGGAGGCGCAGTTCGGCGACTTCTGGAACGGCGCGGAGATCATCGTCGACAACTTCCTGGTGGCCGCCGAGGACAAGTGGGGCCAGAAGTCCGGCCTCGTACTGCTGCTGCCGCACGGCTACGAGGGGCAGGGCCCCGAGCACTCGTCGGCCCGCATCGAGCGGTTCCTGACCCTGTGCGCACGGGGCAATCTGCGGGTCACCGAGCCCACCACCGCGGCCCAGTACTTCCACCTGCTGCGGGCCCAGGTCCGCATCCCGGACCGCAAGCCGCTCATCGTGTTCACGCCCAAGTCGCTGCTCCGGGCCCGGCAGGCCCGCTCGCCGGTCTCGGCCTTCACCTCCGGCTCGTTCGCCGAGGTCCTCGACGACCCGGCGGCCTCCCTGGACGGCTTCGACCGCTCCCGGGTCGACCGCGTGGTGCTGTGCGCCGGCAAGGTCGCCTTCGACGCCCTGGCGCGCCGGGACGAGCTCGGCGAGGCCGGGGCCAGCGTGGCCATCGTGCGGGTGGAGCAGCTCTACCCGTGGCCGAAGGACACCCTCACCGACGTGCTGGCGGGGTACCCGCAGGCCGAGGAGGTCGTCTGGCTGCAGGAGGAGCCCGAGAACATGGGGGCGTGGAACTTCGTCCACAGCCGGCTCCACCGCCTGCTGCGCAAGAGCCACCTGCTGCGCCACGTCAGCCGGGCCGAGTCCGCCAGCCCGGCATCGGGCAGCGCCGCCCTCCACCGGCTCGAGCTCGAGGACCTCCTGGTCCGCGCCGTGGGCTGAGCCGGCCCGCCGGCGCCGGAGGCGCGGGCGCCCCGTCCGCCCGCGCCTGCGCCCGTCAGCCCAGGAAGTCGCGGGCCAGCGCCATCCACATCTCGTTCGAGAGCCGGAGCGACTCGACGTCGACCCGCTCGTCGATGCCGTGGAACATCGCGCCGTACTGCTCGAAGCCGATGGCCGTGCTGTGCAGTCCGAACCCGTAGGACACCGAGCCCAGGGTCCGGGTGTAGCGGGCGTCGGTCGCCCCGACGGTCAGGAACGGCACGTTGGTCGCGCCGGGGTAGAAGATGCGGCTGACCCGCTGCAGGGCGTCCCACAGCGGGGTGTCGATGGGGGAGGTGGAGGCGGGCTCCTCGGCGTGGAAGGCGACCTCGACGGAGCCGGACAGGTCGCCGAGTACGTCGTCGAGCATGGCCCGCACCTCCCCGGTCTCCCACCCGGGCAGGGACCGGATGTCGACGGACAGCTCCACCCGGTCGGGGATGACGTTGAGCTTGGTGCCACCGTGGAGGATGGTCGGGGCCATGGTCGTGTGGGTGCAGGCGTGGGCCTGGCGGGCCAGACCCAGCAGGGGCAGTTCGTCGCAGAAGGCGTCGATGCGGTCGGGGTCGAGCAGCGGCTCGCTCAGCTCCGGGGGGAACCCGAGACCGTGGATGAACCGAACCCAGGCCTCGTGGAGCTCGGCCTGCGGGCGGTACTCGTCGATCCGTCGCACCACCTCGGCCGCCTTGACCAGCGCGTTGTCGGTCCGCAGGGGCTGGCTGGCGTGTCCCGGCGTGCCCGTCACGGTCAGGACGCACCAGTAGACGCCCTTCTCGCCCACGATGACGGGCAGCCTCGGCAGGCCGTCGGCACCGTTCATGGGGAAGCCGCCCGACTCCGTGATGACGTAGTCGCTGCGGACGTCGTCGGGGTGGTTGGCGCACAGCCACCGGGCCCCGAACGTCGACAGCGCCTCCTCGTCGGCCACGGCGATGTAGGTCAGGTCGCCCTTCGGTCGGAAGCCGTCGAGGGCCAGGTGACGGAAGGCCGTGGCCATGGTGGTGGTGAGGTTGAGCATGTCGATGGCGCCTCGGCCCCAGACCTCGCCGTCGATGAGCTCGCCGCCGTAGGGGTCGTGGGACCAGTCCGAGGGGGTGGCCGGCACGACGTCGGTGTGGCCGAGCAGGGTGAGCGACGGCGCCGTGGGGTCGGAGCCCGGCAGGCGGGCCACCAGGGTCTTGCGCCCCGGAGCGGGCTCGTAGGTCTCCATCAGCGCGCCGGTGCCCTCGAGGTAGCCCTGGAGCAGCTCGGCACTGCGCGCCTCCTGGCCCGAGGTGGGGGTGCCGTCGTTGACACAACCGTTCCGGATCAGGTGCTGGAGGAGGTCGGTGGCCTCGTCGGCCCGTTGGATGTCGGTGGTCACGGATGCGATCCTACGACTCCGGCGCCGGCGCGTCCGGGGGCTCCGACGGGGTGGAGTCCCCGGTGTTCCTAGGGCCTGAACTGGGGGCATGGCCGGTGGTGGGCCGGACAGGTGGTTGACTGTGCCCACCTATGGAATCCGAACAACCGGCCCGCCGGCGCATCGTCGTCGACGGGTCCAACCTTGCAACCGAGGGTCGCACCCTGCCGAGCCTCGCCCAGCTGAACGAGGCGATCGAGACCTTCCTGGAGGAGCACAAGGGGTTCACCGCCGAGGATGTGACCGTCGTGGTCGACGCCTCCTTCGGCCACCGGATCGACCCCGGCGAGGTACGCCAGTTCGAGGAGGCCATCGAGCACGGCGAGATGGTGACGCCCCCCGCCGGCGCCGTCGGCCGGGGCGACGGCTTCATCCTCCGGATCGCCGAGAAGTCGGGCGCACTGGTGCTCTCCAACGACTCGTTCCAGGNNGCAAGCCGGTGCCCGGGGTCGGCTGGGTGTTCACCCCCCGCACGCCGGTCCGCGGCCCCCGCAGCCGGTCGGTCACGGCCCAGTCCAAGCGCGAGGCCAGGGCGGCCGCGGACACCACGACGGCGGCCGGGGCCGAGACCGCGACCGACGCCGTCACGGACGCGCCGCCGGAGCCTACCGCCGCCCCCCGCCGCCGGCGCTCCACCAAGGCGGCCGCCCCTCAGGAGGCCGCCGCGCCGACGGCCCCGTCGTCCGACACGGTCGACACCGACGACGCCTACGAGGGGGTCGACGGCCCGAAGTCCCGCAAGGTGGTCAAGGCGGCCAAGAAGGTCCTGAAGGCGGTGAAGGCGACGAAGGCCACGAAGACGGCCAAGACGGCCAAGGCCACCAGGACGACCAAGGCCGCCGAAGCGACGAAGGCGGCACCGGCCAAGAAGGCCACGAAGACGACGGCCGCCAAGTCGGCGGCCCAGCCCGACGGGCCGGCCCCGGCCAAGGCCACGAAGGCGACCAAGACGGCGAAGGCCGCCAAGGCCACCAAG
>PMFY01000009.1 GCA_003157945.1 Acidimicrobiaceae bacterium
CCGCCAACGTGGCGAAATTGGGATTCGGGGGATAGGCCGAGTACCCCGCCACGAGCACCAGCGGACGGAACTCTCTCACCTGGGCGGCGATGGCGGCGTAGTCGAGGAGTCCGGAACCGGGATCGACCCCGTAACTCGCCTGATCGAACATCTTCCCGGAGATGTTGGGTCGGAACCCATGGGTGAGATGCCCACCGGCGTCGAGCGCCATGCCCATCATGCGCTGGGAGTGCAGTTCGTTGCGCAGACGATCCCAGCCATCGGAGTCGAGGTCGTTCACGTGACCCGCCCCTGAGGCGTGGAGAAACGGCTGCTCGACCCGGTGGGCGAGGATGGCCCAGTAGGCGACCAGGTTGGCATCGATCCCCGAATGGGGCTGGACATAGGCGTGATCGGCACCGAACAGAGCTGTGGCGTGGTCGGTAGCCAACGTCTCGATCCGGTCAACCATCTCGCATCCGGCATAGAAGCGGTGACCCGGAATACCCTCGGCATACTTGTCCGACAGCCAGTTGCCCATGGCCAGCAGCACGGCCGGTGAGGCGTAGTTCTCCGAAGCGACGAGCTTCAGTTGTCGCCGTTGGGACTCCAGTTCACCGACGATGGCCGCCGCCACATCTGGCTCGGCGGCGGAGATCACCTCCAACGCCGATCGATAGGCACTCTCTACGGCTGGATCGGGCACCACGCGCTCCTTCGGACGACATCGAGTCTTCGCCCAGGCGCACGGCTCCATCCGGCAGGCTGCCGGCGGGTCGGTCCCCGGTGGTGCTCCACCCAGACGCCAGTAGCGACCCGCCCAGACCATAGTCCTACCGGGCCGGGACGGCCCGCCCAACGAGGCCCCGTGACAGGAGGTCAGGCCGGACTCCCCGGTGCTGACGTCGACCGGATTCCCCCGCTGTTCGGATGGCGACCCTCNNGAGGGATGGCTCGGAGGCGCCCGAGGAAGGATCGGTGCGCGGGCCTCCACTCAGGGCTCGGGAAGTTCCACCTGCCGTGCGCCCCACAGCCGAGGGAGGCCTGGCCTCGATGTGCCGGTCGGTGACCCACTCCCGGCGTCATCGGGGGGGCACGTGTGATTCGTCCGTGAAAAGCTGAGGCTCATGGAGATCGGCGTCGCATATCCCCAGTTCGAGCTTCACGGTGATCCCGCCGCAGTCGGTCGGTTCGCCAGGGCGGCCGAGGACCTGGGCTTCGACCATCTTCTGGCCTACGAACACGTACTCGGAGCCGTTCATGCCGATCGGTCTCCTCCACTATCCGGCCCCTACGACGAGCACGATCCGTTCCATGACCCGTTTGTGATGTTCGCGTACCTGGCTGGCATCACCGACCGGATCCGATTCACCACCGGAATCCTGGTCCTTCCGCAGCGCCAAACTGCCCTCGTGGCACGGCAGGCTGCCGATGTTGACCTCTTGTCCGGGGGTCGGCTGCGACTCGGTGTCGGTATCGGCTGGAACCATGTCGAGTACGAGGCCCTCGGGGAGGACTTCCATACCCGCGGCGCCCGGCAGGAGGAGCAGATCGAGTTGCTTCGTCGCCTGTTCACAGAACCCGTCGTGGACTTTTCGGGGCGCTTTGACCGGATCGATCGAGCGGCACTCATGCCCAAGCCCGCAAGCTCGATTCCGATCTGGCTCGGCGGATCTGGCGAGAAGGCATTCGATCGAGCCGCCCGGCTCGCTGACGGCTTCGTCTTCTTCGGTGGCGGCATCGGGACGACGGAGGTCTGGACCAGGCTGCGTGAACGAGTCACACGTGCCGGGAGGTCAGTTGACGAGTTCGGCGGCGACTATGTCGCGCTGAGCGGCGGCGACATGGATCAGCTCGCAAGGGAGATCGAGGCGTGGCGCAGTGCTGGCGGGACGCACGTGTCGGTCGTCACCATGGGCCTCGGTCTGGACTCGGTCGAGGTTCATATCGACTACCTCTCCTCACTCTCCGGGCGGCTCGGCTTGTCGTAGCCACTGGCTTGCCGGCAGCGGGCGACCACGGGTCGGCAACCGATCCGTTCCCGGCGATCAGGGGAAGTCCGTCGAGGACATGAGCGTGCCGGGACTCATCGCTCGGAGGCGCCAGGGAAACGGTGGCGACAGCGTCCCGCTCGTCCGCCTTCGCCCACTCCGGGATCAGGTCTCGGTGACACTCACGAGCACACCGGCAGCCTGGAACGTTCCAGCCAACTCGTCCCGCAAGGTGAGAATATTCTTTGTCGTACGGGAAACACCGATTGCACCGCCCATGGCTACCGACGAACCCTTCTCGATTCGGATGACCGTGTGACCAGGCTCGTCTCCACTGTGGAGCGAGACCAGCACCTTCATGTACTGAGCCACAGCTCCAGCCAATGCATTGGCGACCTTGTTCCCACGTTCGGCAACGGCATTCCCGTCGTCAGACCAGTTGACTTTGAACTTCCGAGCCTCGAGAGCCTGCCCGGCGGTTGCCCGGGCCCGGGTCGCGTCACCCACCACTACAAAGTTCACGATCTTCGTCTTCGCCATCTGGGCAGGCTATCCCCCATGTCCTACGGAATCACGAGCCTCCACCCGGTGAATCGGGGACGCCCCACCAATGCCTCCCTGCGGTCCAGCCCGTCGATCGTGGATGCCTTTCGCTTGACGACGGCCATCACGGCAATGTCCCGAGCTCGACCTCCTCGACCGAGCCCGTGTCGTAGTCGCTGACCAGAAGCTCCTTCCCATTCGGGCTCACGACCATGTCCCTCGGAAAGCCGCCGGTTGGCAGATAGCCGAGGGGTTGAAGGTCTCCGTCTGGTCGTACCGAGACGACGGCCAGATTCGAGGACACTTCGCCCTGCAGAAATCGGTTCGAATCGGCAACGACGACGAGGTGGCCGCCATCCACGAGAGCGAGTCCGACGGGTGCCTCACCAACCTGTGCTTGGGATTGCAGGGCTGCGGAAGGGTTCGCGAGCAGGTCACTCGCGTCGAAGTCGAGCAGTTCGTCACTGGCCCTCGCTGTGACGAACGCCGAGGACGGCGAGGCCACGACCCGGACAGGATTGCACCCCGCCCAGACCGTCGAGACCACTGACCGGGAGGGATCCTCTTCCGCCCGTCGGAGGTCAATGGTCGTCAACGTCCCCTCGGTGCTCGTGGGCGAGTCTGCCTCGGAGGTGGCGAACAGGTACCGACCGTCCGCAGAGATGGCCATTCCGACGGGTGCGACTCCCATGGGGACGTAACCGACCAGATCCGAGCGACCGAATCCCAGCCTCGCGGCCCGACCCAGATTGAACACGGCCAGTTCGTTGCTGTCCTCCAGACTGACGAAGACGAAGCGACCGTCAGCCGAGACCGCTGCTTCGATGGCTCCCTGTCCCCGGCTGGAGAACGTTCCGACGGCCCACTGCGATGACGGAACCTTCGTATTCTCGATCCGAGCGACCGAAAGTACTGCTGCGCCGGACCCCTCGGCGGCCACGAGGTACCGGCCATCTGGCGTCAGTGACAGGCCCAGGGGCTCTTGGCTCCCGATGGTGCCCAACCGCTCGGAAGTGAGCCCCGCTGGTGTCGCCTCGTACTCACCGATCGCTCCGTCAGCATGCCCAGGGCCGATCGATGGCTGTCCAACTCCTTGATTCGTGAGGACGGCCACGAATGCACGACTGCCGTCAGAGCTGAAGGCGACACCGAACGGCATCAGAAGATTGACGGCGGAATGGGTGTTGACGCCATGGAGACCAGGAGCGCTCGCTGTCGCAGTGGAGCAGCCGATCTGCTGACCAACCGGCTTGGCCAGCTGGAGATCAGTCGTCGTCGATGGGGTCGACGGGGTCGAGTCCGTTCCCGTCGAGGAGGCACCGCAGGCCGACAGCAGCAAGACCGAGACGATTGTCACGACTGCCGCTCCGATCGAACACCGCATGCACACAGTTGAGCACCTTTGA
>PMFY01000310.1 GCA_003157945.1 Acidimicrobiaceae bacterium
TCATCGCGACGAGGTCCGGGTCATCGGGATGAGGTCCGGGTCATCGCGACGACCCGACCGGGAAGTCCTCGGTGCGCACCGCGACGAGCAGCACGTCGTCCCGCGCCTCGAAGAAGGTCATCGACCGGAGCACCGGTGAATAGACGTGCACACTCAGGGCCGGGCCCGGTCCGTGGTTGACGATGTCGTGGACGTGCCCAGGCTCGAACACCAGATGACCACCCTCGTCGACCGACCGGGACACCGCCACCAGGGAGCCGTCGACGTCGTGGCCCACCGCCGTCTCCACCAGGGAGCCGGCCGCCACCACCACCGCACCCGCCGAGTCACCGTGGTCGTGCAGCTCGATGGACCCTCCGACGGGCCAGGCGATGACGAACGCCTCGTAGCGGTCGGTCGCCGCCACGGTGCGCCAGGAGCGGGTCTCCGGGTGCGCGGTGCCCGGCCACGACGACGCCGACGTGGCCAGGCCCCGCGCCACGACGAGCAGCTCGGCGGTGCTCAGGCGGACCCGCTCGGGGGCGTTGATCATGGCGGCGTCGGGGTCGTCGCACGGGTCATGGACGAATACTAGGTAAAGCCGATGGGTTTAGTCAAGAATGGCGGGGCGGAGAAGGGTCAGTCCTCCGGCGCCGGCCAGCCGGCCCGGGCGAGCGCTCCGCCGGCCAGGACCACGAGCGCCAGGGCGAACGCCAGTGGCCAGCCCACGCCATGGCGCTGCAGGAGTGCCCCCACCACGGCCCCGACGAAGATGCAGGCCACGGTGGCGATCCGCCGACCCGCCCGGGGCGGTCGTCCCCCGACGGCCACCAGATCCGCGGCCAGCGATCCGAGGCTCGTCGTCAGGACGGTGGTGTTGGCCTCGCTCAGCGCCATCCGGCGGACCACCGCGTTCTGCACACCCATGGCGATCGCCAGGAGGCCGATGACGACGTCACGCCGATCGGTCACCTGCACGGAGCCGGTCAGGCCCACGACGAGTGCGAACGAGACGGCCACGAGCTCGAGCCCGAGCCCGAGGTGCAGATGGGCCGCCCGGCCGCGCCGTCCGGCCGCGGCCGCCCCGGCCACCGCCCCGACCACGAAGCCCACCAGGGCGATGACGAAGCCCTGCGAGTCGGAGCCGCCGCCCAGCGACGTCCCGGTGAGCGAGAAGGCCAGGAGCAGGACGTTCCCCGTCATGTTGGCCGTGAAGGTCCTGCCCAGGTCGAGGAAGCTGGTGGCGTCGAGCACGCCGGTGGTGGCCGTGAGGAGGCACAGGGCCCCGACCAGCCACCCGTCAAGCCGGGTGCCCGGGCGTCCAGCCATGCCGTCAACGTACCGCCGTGCCGACCCGACGAGGTGCTCCGGTCTGCGGTCCGCCCACGGGGGACGGGCCGCTGTCACCTGGCGGTGACCGGCGGTGGGGCGTCGAGACCGCAGTGGTGGAGGGGAACCGGGGCATCCCGGGCCGGTGCATCCGGCGACGGCACCGGTCGGGGCGGGTTCCGGATGCCGATGGCGGCCAGGACACCACCGACCACACACCAGGCGCCGCCGATCAGCGTCGCCGTGCGGAACCCGTCGGCCAACGCGGCCGGATGGAGGTAGGCGGAGCCCGAGATGCCACTGAGCGCCGGCAGCACCGCCACGGCGACGAGGCCGCCGATCCGGGCGACGTCGTTGTTGACGGCCGAGGCGAGCCCCGCGTGCTCCTCGGGTGCCGACGACAGCGCGGTGGCCGTGAGCGGCGCCACCGTTACGGCCAGTCCCAGTCCGAATACCAGCACGGCCGGCAGGACGCCGGACACGTAGGCGCTGTCGGACCCGATGCGGGACAGCAGCGCCAGGCCGCAGCCCACCACCACCGGCCCGACGCCCATCTGCAGCCGCGGGCCGATGCGGGCCGCCACCCGCCCCGACGTCGCCGACAGCAGCAGCATGACGACCGTGAGGGGCAGCAGGGCGACCCCCGACGCCAGCGGCGAGTAGTGCCCCACCACCTGGAGGACGACGGGCAGGAGGAACAACACCCCACCCAGGGCCCCGTACACCACGAAGGTGACGGCGTTGGTCACGGCGAACTGCCGGTGCCGGAAGAGACCGAGGGGCAGCAGGGGCGCGGGACGGCGTGACTCGACCACCACGAACGCCACGGCGGCCACCGCGCCCACGGCCAGGGACACGGCCGGCCCCGGTCCGTGCCAGCCGTGTGCCGGACCCTCGGTGAGCCCGTAGGTGACGCCGGCCAGCGCCACGGCCACCAGAACGGCCCCGGTGACGTCGACCCGGGCCGGCGCCGACGGGTCCTTCGACTCCGGCACGTGGCGTACCGCCAGGAGCAGGACGGCGAGTCCCACGGGCAGGTTGATGACGAAGATCCACCGCCACGAGGCCACGGCGATGAGCCAGCCGCCCAGGAACGGTCCGACGGCCGACGCCACCCCGCCGAGGCCCGTCCAGGCCCCGATGGCCTGGCCACGGTCCGCCTCCCGGAACGAGGACTGGAGGATGGCCAGGCTTCCCGGAGTCAGCAGCGCGCCGCCCACGCCCTGCAGGACGCGCAGCACGATCAGCGCCGGAGCGCCGGGTGCCACCGCGCAGGCCGCCGACGCCAGGGTGAACCACGCGGTCCCGATGACGAACAGGCGACGACGACCGAACCGGTCGCCGAGTGACCCGCCGACGAGCAGCAGCGCGGCTACGGCCAGCGTGTACCCGTTCACGACCCATTGCAGCTGGGCCACCGTGGCGTGGAAGTCCCGCCCGATGGTCGGGAGGGCGATCCCCACGACGGTGGCGTCGATCGAGGCCATGCCCGACCCCAGGACCGACGCGGCGATGACCCACCGTCCGGTCCGCGACCGGTACGACAGGCCGTCGCCGTCGGGCATCGGGATCGCCACCGGCCGATCAGGGGCGGCCGTGCGCCGCCACGTGCCCGAGGGCCACGACCACCGGGTCGCCGTCGGGTGAGGCCGGTAGTCCGACCCGGATCCCCGCAGGCGTCGACTCCCAGGGGAGCGGCCGGCCGCTCAGGTCGCGCACGGTGGTCGCCGGCGTCGGCACCACCTCGGCCAGCGTCGCGCTCGGCGAGGACGGGCGGACGAGTCCGAAGACGTCGGCGTCCCGGGCGGTGTAGCGCAGCGGGTCACCTTCCGCCGTCGTGGAGCCCGGCGTCGCCCACGGCCGGGTGCCGAACAGCGCGTCGCCGCTGGGCGGCACGAAGCCGGCGAGCCAGCCGAGCCGGACGAGCTGCTCCTCGGGGATGGTGGCGTCGACGGCACGCGGCCCGACGTTCAACAGCAGGTTGCCGCCCTTCGCGGCGATGTCGGTGACCGACCAGAGCAGCTCGTCCCGGGCCAGGAAGTCCTCCTCGGTCGACTGCGCGTTGTAGCCGAAGCTGTGGTCCATCCCGCGCACGCACTCCCACGGCGTGCTCTGGATGTCCTCGAAGGTCATGTACTCGGGTGTCCGGTAGCCGAAGTGGGGTGGCCGGGGAGGCACCAGTCCCTTCTCCGACCGGGTCTGGCGGGCCATGAGCGCGTCGATCACCCCGCGACCCCTGGCCGAACGGGCCAGACCGAGCAGGGGCGACCAGGGCATCCACCGGTCGTTGACCACGCCGTCGGGCACCACACGGTAGTAGTGCTCGAGGAGGGGCCAGAGTTCCTTGCCCGGGGTCGGCCAGGCGATGTCGTTCCACAGCACCGACGGCCGGTACCGGTCGATCAGCTCGCGCACCTGGGCCTCCGCGTAGGCCGGGTAGTCACCCCGCGGCACTGCGGCCAGCACGCCGCCCATGGACCCCATCGGGAACTCGAGGAACGTGGAGTCGAGCCCCCCGCTGTAGTACAGCCCGAAGCGCATCCCCCGGCCCCGCACGGCTTCCGCCAGCTCACCGACCAGGTCGCGTTCGGAGTACCACCCGTCGAGGTGCGGGTTGCGGACCGTCGAGGGCCACAGGCACCACCCGTCGGCGTGCTTGGACACCAGGACCACGTACCGGGCACCCGTCGCGGCGAAGGCGGTGGCCCAGCCTTCCGGGTCCCAGTTGTCGAGGCCGGCCACGAAGTCCGCCGCGAACGAGCGGTAGGGGCGGTCCCCCCACACCTCGCGGTGATGGCGCGACGCCGGGCTGTCGGGGAACCGCAGCGAGTTCTCGTACCACTCGACGTACGGCGAGTACTGGAAGGCGTCGGGCGCACCCGAGGAGAGGAGGTCGCCGTAGTCGCCCAACGTCGGCGCGAACGCCGGGATCGAGGCCGGCGTCCAGTGCACGAAGATGCCGAGCTTGGCGTCCTGCCACCAGGTCGGGGCCCGGTGGGTCCGCAACCCGGCGAGCCTCGATCGGGCCGATGCCATCCCCGGACCTTACGGCGTGGCGACCCCCGATGCCGGGTGGCCGGGCCCCGGTCGACCCGCACCGGGACCGGCTCAGCGCCGTTGCTCGGCGCCCTCGAGCATCCACACCTCGAACCGCTCCTGGCGGTCCTTGCCGCGGTACTTGGCCGTGTACATGGCCCGGTCGGCGTTCGACATCAGCTCGTCGACGGTGATGCCCGGTCGGGCGAAGGCGAAGCCGATGCTGACCGTCCCGGACACCGTGGCGCCGCCCACGGCGAACGGCCTGCGGCAGGCCTCGAGGATCCGGTCGGCCAGCCCCTCGACCTCGGCCGGGTAGGTGAAGTCCTCGACGATCACCCCGAACTCGTCACCACCGAGCCGGGCGGCGGTGTCCGACTTGCGGATGCTGGCCCGCAGCACCCCGGCCATGGCCTGCAGCAGGGCGTCCCCGGCGGCGTGGCCGAGCCGGTCGTTGGCCGACTTCAGTCCGTCCATGTCGAGGAACAGGGCGGCCACGGCCGAGTCGGTGCGCTCGGCCCGGGCCAGGCCGTCCTCGAGGCGCCGGACGAACAGCGCCCGGTTGCCGAGACCGGTCAGCGAGTCGTGGTACGCCTGGTACGACAGCTCTTCCTCGAGGCGGGCGCGGTCGGTGACGTCGTGGCCGGACACGACGTAGGCCCCCACGGTCGGGTCGTCCACCAGGTTGACGAGGCTGAGCTCGAAGGGGATCGGCGCCGGTGAGCCGATCCGGTTCAGGCCGACCGTCACCGTCACCGGTCCGGCCGCCGCGCCCGCGTGGGAGGCGCGCACGATGGCCTCCATGACGGCCTGACGGTCGTCGGAGCACACCAGGTTGACCAGCGGGCGGCCTTCGATGAGTTCCGGGTCGTGGCCGAGCATCCGCGACACCGCCCCCGAGCACGACTCCACGGTCCCGTCGCGTGCCACCAGCATGGTGACCACCGCGGCGTGCTGCACCACCGCCCGCAGGCGGGCGTCCCGGTTGTGGGAGACCTCGAAGCGGCGCCGCTCGGTCAGGTCGCGCAGGCTCAGCAGGATCGACCCCTCGGTCAGCCACGGCACCGGGGTGCCCACGAGCTCCATCAGACGCCATCCGAACGGGGTCTTCAGGCGGATCTCGATCGGGGCCCCGACCTCCTTCTCCTGGATCGTCTCCAACGACAGCAGCACGAAGGGCAGGTCCTCGGGGTGCACGAAGTCGAGTCCCGACAGGCCGAGGGCCTCGGCGATGGTGGTCCCGAAGAGCCGCTCCGCGGTCGAATTTCCCCACACCAGGATCCCGGTCGGGCCCACCACGACGACGGCGTCCGGGAGCTCACGCAGGAGTCTCAGCAGGTCGGCGTCCCCGGTCGGTGCGGTCAGGGGCAGCTCGGGCCCTTCGACGACTGAGGACATACCCGGTTCATCGGGTCGTCAGCTCGTCAGCTTGAGCACGAAGGTCCTGTACAGGGCATATGTCCGGCGCCGGCGGGGGTACGGTGACGGCATGGCCTCCGACCCCGTGACCCTCAGTGGCAGCAACGTGGCGATCCCCCGACTCGGCGTGGGCACCTGGGCGTGGGGTGACGAGTCCACCTGGGGCATGGGTGGCTACGACCCGGAGCTGACCCGGGACTCCATCGCCGACGCCTGGACCGCCTCGCTCGACGCCGGCGTGACCTTCTTCGACACGGCGGAGGTCTACGGCGGCGGGGAGAGCGAGCGGATCATCGGATCGCTCCGGGCCGCCGACCCCGCCCGCGCCGCCCGCGCCGTGGTGGCCACCAAATTCATGCCGTCGCCCTGGAAACTCGACGTCCGNNCCTCTACCAGCTCCACGGCCCGGTGAGCCTGCGCTCGCACACGGCGTTGGCCGCCGCGCTGGCCGCGGCCCACGGCGAGGGCCTGGTGCGGGCCGTGGGCGTCTCCAACTACTCGGTCAAGGAGACCCGGGCCATGGCCGCCGCCCTCGAGCGGCACGGGATGCGCCTGGCCACCAACCAGATCGAGTTCTCCCTCCTGCGGCGGTCCCCGGAGACGGGCGGTCTGCTGGCCGCCTGCGCCGATCTCGGCGTGGTGCCCCTGGCGTACTCGCCCATCGGGCAGGGACGCCTCACCGGCAAGTACTCCGCCGCCCACCCGCCGCCGGGCAAGCGGAACTTCTCCGACCACCCGATGCCGGTGGTCGACGCCGTGGTCGCCGAGCTCCGCCGCATCGGCGAGGCCCACGACGGGCGGACGCCCAGCCAGGTGGCCCTCAACTGGATCATCGCCAAGGGCGCGGTGCCCATCCCCGGGGCCAAGAACCGGCACCAGGCCGAGGAGAACGCCGGCGCGCTGGGGTGGGCCCTCGACGGTGACGAGGTGGCGCAGCTCGACCGGGTGGCACTCCCCGGGATCCGCAGCCTGGCCAACCGGTTCTGGCAGCACGGCTGAGACCCGTCAGGCGTCCCGGGCGACCGACGGGGCGCTCCGGTACCGTTGCGCCATGTCGGACTACGACGCCATCGTCATCGGGGCCGGGCACAACGGGCTGACCGCCGCAGTGGTCATGGCCCGCGGGGGGATGCGCGTCCTCTGCCTGGAGAAGAACCACTTCATCGGGGGCATGGCCACCACCACGGAGCTGGCCCGCGGCTACCGGTTCGAGCTCGCCGGCTCGATCCAGTTCCCGGTGCCGAGTGAGATCTACGACGACCTCGGTTTCGACGACTGTCCCATCTACGAGCCCGACGTCCAGTCAGCCGCCATCGGACCATCGGGCGAGCCGCCGCTCCTGCTCCACAGCGACCCGGACAAGCTGTTCGAGCACCTGAACGAGCGGATGGGACTCGAGGCCGTCCTGGGCATGGCCGAGATCGCGGCGTGGGCGGACGCCCCGGCCCGGGCCATCGGCCGGTTCGACGTGCGGACGCCCCCCAAGTCGCTCGACGAGATGTTCGCCTGCGCCACGAACGAGACCGAACGCCAGGCCATCCGCACCGCCATGTTCGGCAGCGTGATGGATGTCATCGACCGCCACCTCCCCGATCCGGTACGCCACGCCCAGGTGCGCAGCATGCTGGCCTTCCTCTCGGTCAACTCCACCTTCCGCGGGCCGTACTCCGAGGGCAGCGCACTGTGCCTGGCCTTCGCGCTGGCCTCGCCGACGGGCGCCACCATGTCCAAGGTCAAGGGTGGCATCGGCACGCTGTCCGCTCATCTGGCCGAACGGTTCGGGCACCACGGCGGCGAGCTGCGCCGCCACGTCAAGGTGGCGGGCATCGAGACCGAGGGCGGACGGGTCGTCGGGGTCCGACTGGGCGACGGCCAGACCGTCAGCGCCCCGGTCGTGGTGTCCAACCTCGACCCCACGACCACGTTCACCCAGCTGCTCGATCGCGACGACCTGCCGGCCGACTTCCTGCAGCGGGTGGACGCCATCGACCACCGCGCCCTGTACTTCCAGATGCACTTCGCCCTCGACGGCCTGCCCGAGTGGGCCTCCCCCTACGAGGAGCTGAACGACGGTGGCCTCAGCCACAACGTCACCTTCTTCGGGACCCCGGAGGTGATGCAGTCCGACTTCGAGGGCTGCGTGCGCGGGTTGGTGCCCCAGTCACCCTCGTTCAACCTGTCGATCCCGTCGCTCCGGGACCCCGACCTGGCGCCACCGGGGAAGCACGTCGCCAGCAGCTTCGCCTTCTACGCCCCCATCGGGGCCGACCACGGGTCCCAGGCCCGGCTGCGTGACGAGATGGCGGACCGGATGCTCGCCAAGCTGACCCGGCTCGCCCCGAACTTTCCCGACCTGGTGGAGCGGCAGTTCAACTACCCGGCCTACACCTACGAGCGGATGTTCGGCTGCACCGGGGGCGACTTCTGCCACGGCCTCCTCCAGCCCGAGTTCATGGGTCCGTTCCGGCCCGGGCCCCGGGGATGGCCGGACCGCCCGGTGCCGGTCGATGGGCTCTACCTGTGCGGCGCCGGATGTCATGGGGGCCCGGGCATCACGTTCATCCCGGGGTACAACTGCGGCTACGAGGTCCTGGACGGTCCGCCGGCGCCCGGCGCCTGACCGGACGCCGCGCCCGGAGCCGTCCGGGCCGGGTCAACCGCGCCGGATGTCGGCGACGGCCTCCACCCGGGTGGCGAACTCGGCGGACGAGGCCACCATCCCCCGAGCTTGCCGGTCCACCGTGACCACCGGCACCCCGCGACGGGCCAGTTGCTCGATGATCGAGTCGAACAACAGGGCGGCCACCGGATGGCAGCGGGTCACGTGGTCGAGGTCGAGCACGATCGCCCGCGGCAGGTCCTGGTCGCCCACGCGTGACCGGACGGCCAGGATCGCCTGCTCGGCGGCGGCGAACTCGATGTACCCCTGCAGCGCCAGGACGGGCACGTCCACCGCGACCCGGTGCTCCGGATGCGCGGGCAGGGGCTCCTCGCTGCCGTCCTCCGCCACCCGCAGGAACGTGGGGCCGGTGCGCTCGACCTGGTGCATGAGGTGGAGCGAGAACCGCTCGGAGATGGCCCGACTGGCCTCGACGGCCCGCACGCTGTTGCCGCGTCCGTCGAGCCTCGGGCTGAAGAGCCCGATGCCGAACTGCGACGGGCTGACCGCCACCAACCCCCCGGCCACCCCGGACTTGGCCGGCAATCCGACGCGGAACAGCCATTCGCCCGAATAGTCGTACATCCCGCACGTGGCCATGACGGTCAGCACCTGCTCGGCCACCGGCTGCGCGATGACCCGCGCGCCGGTGAGCGGATTGACGCCGCCGTTGGCCAGCGTGGCGCCCATCACCGCCAGGTCGCCCGCCGTCACCAGTACCGAGCACTGGCGGAAGTACACGTCGACGGCCTCCTCGGCCGGCACGGTCAACGAGCCGGCGGCCCGCATCAGGTGGGCGAGCGCCCGGTTCCGGTCTCCGGTGTCGTGTTCGGAGCGATAGACGGACGTGTCCACCGAGAGGCCCCGTCCGGCACACCGGGACAGCAGGTCGAGGATCCGCTCGAACCGTTCCCCGGGGTCACCGCCCGCCACCAGCGAGGTGGTGAGGATGGCGCCGGCGTTGATCAGCGGGTTGTCGGGGCGCCCCGTGCCGGGCTCCAGGCTGATGGCGTTGAACCCCTCGCCGCTGGGCTCCACGCCCACCCGGGCGAGCACGTCCTCGGTGCCGGCATCGGCCAGCGCCAGGGCGTAGACGAACGGTTTGGAGACCGACTGGATCGTGAACGGCACCGCGGACTCGCCGGCCTCGTAACGCGAGCCGGCCACGCCGACGAGCGCCAGGCCGAAGGCGCCCGGGTCCGCGGTCGACAGCTCGGGGATGTAGTCGGCCACCTCGCCACGGTCGTCCCCGGCGAACTCGGCCCGGATGCGCCCGAGCAGGTCGCCGATGGGGTCGAAGGGCTGCGACGGGTCGGCCTGGTCGGCCGGTGCCGTCACGTCTCCAGGTCGCCTTCCTGGATGGCCGGCAGCTCGCCGATCGCCTCGAACAGGTACTTGGTCCACACCGCCTCGAGCCGGGCCAGGAACGGCGAGTCGGCATTGATGCGGGCCTCGAACGGCTCGAACGACCCGCCGCGGTAGATCACCAGGTCGTAGGGGGGTCCCACCGAGAGGTTCGCCCCGGCCGTGCTCACCATCGAGGTCAGGGCCAGTTTCGTGGCCGTGGTGAGGTTGACGTGGGCGGCCACGCCGAGTTCGAGGGTGAACTTCCCGTACTTGCTCTCGCCGATCTGCAGGAACGGCCGGTCGTCCGAGGCGCGGATGTAGTTCCCCTCGGGATACACCAGCAGGATGTCGGGTGGCCCACCCCCACGGATCTCCCCCCCGAGCAGGAAGGTCGCCGTGCCGTCCGCACCGATCCCGGCCAGCGCGTCGTGGTGGCTGGCGGCGACTTCGCGGCTGAGTCGGCCCACGTACAGGGCGGCCTCGAAGAGGTGGTCGACCGTGGCCAGGCTCTGGCGCGCACCCGGGTCGGTCAGGTCCTGGCTGAGGCGGTCGAGCACCTGCTGGGTGGTGGCCAGGTTGCCGGCCGACTCGAGCACGAACAGGCGGTCGGGGTCGGGCTGGAACAGGTGCACCTTGCGGTAGGTGCTCACGTTGTCGACCCCCGCGTTGGTACGGGAGTCGCCCAGGAACACGAGTCCCTCGTCGAGACGGATGGCCAGGCAGTAGGTCATGGATGGATCCTCGGTGGTCGCTCGCTCCGGAGGATGGAGTCTACGGGAGCGCCTGGGCCACCTCGCCCCTGCCGTCGGACCATTGTCCGTGGCCGACCGGACCCTCGACAGCGGGATGACGCCGGCCAACGTGGCGTTCTCCGTGGAGTAGCTGAGCAGCCGACGTCCCGCGGGACCAGCCACGCGGACCTGAGCCCACCTCCACCGTCAGGTACCGATGGCCCGGCGTGCCCCGACCACGGAGGTCGTCGGGGCACACCGGTCATCTACGGGTGACGCGATGTCGGCCAGACGGAGGTCATGAATAGCCCGGTACGCCCACCATGGTGGCGTCACCGAAGGCGAAGATGCCACCGTCCGAACCCAACATCCAGTAGCCGGCCGCGTCGGATGTGCCGGCGATCGCCGTTATCGAGGCGTTGAGCGGATCCGGACCTTCCGATCCGTGGTAGCCGACATTGAAGGCGAAGATGCCGCCGTCAGCGCCGACGAGCCAGTAGCCGGTTCCGGCGGCGTTGGCGGAGATCCCCACCATGGGGGCATTCAGCGTCTTGCCTCCCTCCGACCCCTCAAAGGGGCAGTTGAAGGCGAAGATGCCGCCGTCAGCGCCGACCAGCCAGTAGCCCGTTCCGGTGGCGACGTCACCGGCGATCCCCACGATGGGGGCGTTCAGCGTCTTGCCTCCCTCCGACCCTTCGAAGGGAGCGTCGCCGAAGGC
>PMFY01000320.1 GCA_003157945.1 Acidimicrobiaceae bacterium
GAGCCGGTCGACGGCGGCCGCGATCTGCGCCGGGTCCGGCTGGTCGAAGAAGCAACCGGTCTCGCCCTCCACGATGGTGTCGAGGAACCCGCCCCACCGGAGGGCGGCGGTGGGGCGGCCGAAGGCGGCGGCCTCGACCGGCGTGAGGCCGAAGTCCTCGTAGGAGGCGGTCACCAGTCCGATGCAGGCGCCGTACAGCCAGCGCAGCTCGTCGTCGCCGACCCGTCCGAGGAAGGTCACGTTGGCCGGCGCCGCGGCGGCGAGCTCGTCGGCCAGGGGGCCGGTACCCACGACGACGAGCCGCCGGTCCGGCCGCCGGGCGAACGCCTCGACGACGGCCGCCACGTTCTTGTAGGGCAGCAGCCGGGTGGCGCACAGGACGAAGCCCGGCTCCACCCCGGCGGGCGCTCGGCGGGGGGCCGACGTGTCGATGTCCACCGGGGGGTGGACGACCTGGGAGTCGATCCCGTAGGTGGCGGCCACCCGGGCCTGGACGGCGCGGGAGTTGACCAGGTAGCGGTCGGCGGTGGCCGCCGCCCGCCGGTCCCAGCGCTCCAGGGGCGGCGTGAGGAGTGCCAGGCCGGCCGCCGCCAGCCGGGACGATCCGGCGAGGTACTGGTCGCGCTGGTAGAGCCAGCGGGCCGGGTTGTGGCAGTAGACGATCTTGGCCCCGGTGACCGGGGCGCCGTGGGCCCACCCGCTCGACGAACAGATGGTCACGTCGGCGTCGACGTGGAGGTGGCTGAAGGTGGGGGCGAGCAGGGGGAGCGCCAGGCGGTGGTGGTCGCGCAGGAGGGCGACCCGGTCGAGGGGGGAGGTCACGACGGTGTGGTCGCGGAAGCCGGGGAACGTGTCGTCCGGCGCGTACAGCGACGTGTGGATGGTGGCGTCGGGGTAGGCGTCGGCGACCACGAGCACCACCCGCTCGGCCCCACCCCGCTGGGTCAGGTAGTCATGGACGAGCGCGACCGCCGGGCGGCTCACGCGAAGGCGGCGGCGATGGCGGCAGTGTCGAGGTAGACGTCGACGGAGGCGATCCGGCCGTCGACGAGCCTCCAGACCTGGACCTCGCCGACCTCGACGTGGAGTCCGTTGGGCCCGTCGAAGGCCAGCTCGGTGACGGTCATCACCGTGTCCCCCTCGGCGACCAGGTCCGTGGTCTCGGCCCGGGTGAACCCGACCGAGGCGAGATCGGCGAGGAACTCGGCGATGCCGCGCTTGCCCTGGTAGACGCCGAACCACGGGGCGGCACCGGCATCGGCGGCGTGCACGTTCCACACGACGTCGCGGGTGACGTGGCCCATCACCGCCAGATTGTCCCCACGCGCCATCGCCTGCGTGATGGAGCGCACGATCTCTGAATTGGACGTCACGTTCTCCCCAGTCCTACCGGAACACCCGCCGGCGGCACCCACCCGTGCTCGAGCTCCCGCCACCCCATCTCGTCGAGGCTAGTCGGGGGTCGTCGCGCCACACCAACGGTAGGATGCCCCTGTTCTGGTCCTCTTCGTCTGCACCGCCAACATCTGCCGGTCCCCCATGGCCGCCGCGCTCTTCGCCGAGCAGGCGGCCCGACTCGCGGGGCGGCCGAGCGTGGCCTCGGCCGGACTGGGAGACGCCGGCCTGCCGGTGCCCGACGCGGTGGTCGAGGTGATGCTCCGGCGGGGCGTCGACCTCACGGCGCACCGGAGCACGACCCTGACGCCGTCGATGGTGGCCGGCGCCGACCTCGTCGTCGGCATGGGCCTGCGTCATGTGCAGGAGGCCGTGCTGATGGAGCCGGTGGCGTGGGCGCGGACGTTCCGCCTGAAGGAGATCGTGCGGCGCGGCGAGTTCGTGGGGCCCCGACTGCCGGGCCAGGACCCGGTGGCGTGGATCCGGGCCGCCCAGGGCGACCGCGACCGGACGGCCCTCGCCCACCTCTCGCCCGAGGAGGACGTCGCCGACCCGTACGGTGGCCCCTACGCCGGCTACGAGGCGACCGCCGCGGAACTCGACGACCTGACCGCCCGCCTGGCCGCGCTGCTTTGGCCCGGCTACTGACCGGCTCCCTGCGGGCGGCGTGGGCGGCGCCCGGCAGGCGGGAGGATCATCGACCGGGGCGATCCGGGATGGGAACATGGAGCGGTGAGGCGCGCACCGACCGGCCGGCCCCGTCACCGCCCCATGGTCGGATGGACGTGACGCCCGCAAAGGGCCGTGGCGGATTCCACCTGCGCGAACTGCCCGACGGGGGCGTCGAGTTCGTGCTCGAGGACCCGGTGCTGGCCGGGGTGATCGTCACCGACCACATCACCCTGCGCTTCGGGGCCACCGATGTCGTGCTGGCGGATCCGTTCCGCCTCGAGGTCGACGGCGTGGGCCACCGACTCGATCCCGCCCGGACGGAGACCCTCGGGCCGCTCCTGGCGGTCTACCCGGGGGTGGCGCGCTGGCTCTACGCATCGCCCGACGGTGGCCTGGTCCTGGCCCTGGTGCAGGGGCAGCGGCTGGTCGTCCCGGGCCCGGCGGTGCGACGGTCGTGGGTCGTCGGCCCGGTGGAGCCGGCGACGGGAGGCTGACTCCTCCGTTCAGCCCTGCAGGAGCTCGGGGTGGCGGGACTCCACCATGCGGCGCATGCCGTCCTTCCATCCGACGACGGTGGGCCCCACCAGCTCGTGCATCCGGGTGAGGTCGATCTCCACGCTGTCGATGGTCTCGGTGGTCGGCGCGAACGCCGGAGTCAGTCCGGTCAGCTCGCCGAGGTAGCCGCACCACTCCTCGATGCTGGCCGCCTGGCTGCCGCCCCAGTTGACGACCGTGGCCGGTGTGCCCGCCGCGCCGAGCAGACCGGGCACCATGGCGATGATGTCGTCCTCGTGGATCGGGTGGTACGTGCTCGGGGCGTCCACGTGCACGGGCACCGAGGTCCCGTTGCGCATCATCTCGAGGTGGATGGCCGGCCACCCGCCCCGGTCGCCGTAGGGCACCGACAGGCGGGCGATGGTGGTCGGCAGCTCGAAGCGGTCGGCCGCCCACAGGGCGGTGGCCTCGGCGGCGATCTTGCAGATGCTGTACGTCCGCAGAAACGGCCAGACGCCGTGGTTGTCCCCCAGCGGATCACCCTCGGTGAACACGTGGTGGCCCATCGGCTTGTACAGCCCCGTGGTGGAGCAGTGGAGGAACGCCCGGGCGTCACGGTGGTGCTCCATGAGATAGGCCAGGCCGCCGCTGTTGGCCCGCAGGTCCTTCTCCCACTCGTTGGACTTGGCCACGGCGAAATTGACGATGTAGTCGGCGTCGGCCGGCAGGCCGGACACGTCGCCCGACAGCAGGTCGATCGGGACGCAGCGGACGCCGGCCGCCTCGAGCCGCGCCCGGGCGGCGGCATCGCGGAAGCGGGCGCCGGCCACCACCTCGTTGGTGGCGGCGAGGGCGATGGCCACCGGCTCGGCCACCTGGCCCGTCGCCCCGGTGATGACGATGGTGCTGTCGACGAGATCGACTGGGGCCATGGGTGCGCTCCTCGGGTTCGGGGCCGGGTCCGGCGCTGTCAGGTGGGACCGGCGGTGTCAGGTGGCGGAGATCCTAGGGGACCGGTCCGTCGCCTCCAGGACGAGCCCCACGAGTGCCTCCGGTGTCGTGGCGATCCGGGTGGCTCCGGCGTCGGCCAGCTCGCCCGGAGCGCCGAAGCCCCAGGCGACCCCGATGAACCCGATGGCGACGGCACGGGCGCCGAGGGCGTCGTGCCGGCGATCGCCGACCATCAGTACCCGGTCGGGCTGCTCCACGCCGAGCGCGACGAGAGCGCCGGAGATCACCGCGGCCTTGTCCGGTCGCGAGTCGTCGGGCTCGGTCCCCTCGACGGCGGCGAAGTGCCCGTCGAGTCCCGCATGGGCGAGGACGCGACGGGCCGACGTCGTCCGCTTGGAGGTCGCCACCCCGAGGCGGAGCCCGGCCGCCCCGAGCGCGTCCAACAGGGCGACCACGCCGGGGTAGACCGCGAAGTCGAGGATCCCGTCCTTCAGGTAGTGCTCCCGGTAGGCGTCGACCACGGTGTCGAGCTCGTCACCATCGATACCGAGTTCGGCGAACGACTCCCGCAACGGTGGGCCGACGAAGGCGCGCAGCTGCTCGGGTGTCAGCGGTGGCCGACCGGCGCGGGCGAGGGCCCGCTCCGCGGCCCGGGCGATGCCCGCCGCGGAGTCGACCAGGGTCCCGTCGAGATCGAACAGGACGACGTCGACGGGCATGGTCCCAGTATGCAGGCGGGGTGTCGTGGAGGTGGGCCCGGGCGGGTCCCACGGTTGCAGTCCGGGGGATCGGGCCGGTTCGGGGGGCACCAGGCACAAGATGTGGTGGTCTGACCGCGGAGAGTCACCAACCGTGGTGGACACCGGCCTGCGCCGTGCGCCATACTGTTCCTTCCGCCAGTTTCTGTCGGGAGGCCACATTCTCCCAGGTCACCGACGCATTGCCCTGGCGGGTCGTCCAGTGATCCCAACCGTAGCAAGGAATGTTCCCATGAGTGCCACCTGGCGCAAGCACGCAGCCTGCCGGGGCATCGATCCAGATGTGTTCTACCCGGTCTCCGACGAGGAGGCCGANNATCCACCGCCAGCGCCGCAAGTCCGCCTGACCGGGACCCGCGCCCGTCGTCGGGCCGGCGTCCGCCGGCCCGACCGTCCCCACCCGTCGTGAGCACCGCGCCGCCCGATCCGAGGGCCGTGGCGTTGGCGCGTGCCGTCGCCGACCACGTCCCGGGCGACGAACGGGAGGCGCGGGCGCGCCTCGCCGTGCTCGAGGCGCTGGACGTGCTGGCGCACCCGTTCGACCGCCACGCCGACCTCACCCATGTCACCGGCTCGGCCGTGGTGGTGGGACCGCGCGGTGTCCTGCTCCATCGCCACCGTCGACTCCACCGGTGGCTGCAGCCCGGTGGTCACGTCGACCCGGGGGAGACCGCGGCCGCGGCCGCCCGGCGGGAGACGGCGGAGGAGACGGGGTTGGCGGCGCCCCACCCCGCCTCCGGCCCGGTGCTGGTGCACGTCGACGTGCACACCGCGGCGGACGACCACGTCCACCTCGACATCCGCTACCTGCTCGTCGGTCCGGACGCCGACCCGGCGCCGCCCCCCGGTGAGAGCCAGGAGGTGGCGTGGTTCTCGTGGGAGGACGCCGCCGCACTGGCCGACGACGCACTCGCCGGGGCACTGCGGACTGCCCGTAGGCTGAGCACCACCGGTCCCCCGCACGGTGCCGGTGGGACTTCCGAGGAGAGTGATGGCTGAGCCGTACGACACCCTGCTGCAGGTCCAGGAGCGCGACACCGCGCTGGACCAGCTCCGTCACCGGCTGGAGGCGATGCCCGAGCGGGCGGCCCTGGCGGGCGTGCGGGAGCGCCAGGCGGCCCTGGCGTCCGCGGTCGCCGAAGTGCAGGCCCGGGTGGACGACCTCGCCGGCCGCCAGGCCGAGCTCGAGGAACGGATCGCCGCGTCGGCCTCCCGTCGGCACACCCTCGAGGAGCGCATGCGCTCGGGAGCGGTGACGGCCTCGAAGGACCTGCAGGCCATGGACCAGGAGGTCGGGCACCTGGCCGAACGTCAGCGGGGACTGGAGGACGAGGAACTCGTCCTGATGGAGGAGCAGGAGCCGCTCGACACCGAGTTGGCGCTCCATCGCGCCACGGCGGACGACCTGGAGGCCGAGGCCACTCGGCTGACCGCCGAGGTGGCGGCGTCCGAGGTGGACCTCATGGCCGCCATCGGGGCGGAGGAGGCCGTCCGGGCCGGGCTGGCGGCCGGACTGCCCGCCGACCTGGCCGAACGCTATGAGCGCCTCCGTGCCCACCTCGGTGGGGTGGGGGCGGCCCGGCTCGTCGGCGATCGTTGCGAGGGGTGCCACCTGACCCTGCCGTCCATGGAGTTGGAGCGCATCCACCACCTGTCGGCCGACACGTTCGCGACGTGCCCGCAGTGCGACCGGATCCTGGTCCACTGATGGGCCGGCACCGTCCCCCGTGCTGATCCTCGTCCGACACGGCGAATCGACGGGGAACGCCGACGGCCTGCTGCTCGGGCGGATCGACGCACCACTGACGCCCCGCGGGCTCGACCAGGCCCGGTCCCTGGCCGACACCGTGGCCGGCGCCGAGCGGCTGATCTCGAGTCCGCTCACCCGGGCGCGCGACACGGCCGAGGCACTCGGCACGGGACTGCCCGTCGAGATCGACGACCGCTGGGTGGAGGTGGACTACGGCGAGTACGACGGGCGGAAGCTGACGGACATCCCCGCCGACGTGTGGCGTCGGTGGCGTTCCGACCCGGGATTCGTCCCACCGGGCGGCGAGAGCCTCGCCTCGGCCGGGACCAGGGTGCGGGAGGCGTGCGAGGAGCTGTTCGCCGATCCCGACGGTGCCGCCCGCGGCGAGGGGACCGTGGTGGTGGTCAGTCACGTGTCGCCCATCAAGGCCGCGGCCTGCTGGTCCCTCGGCATGGGCGACGAGGGGGCGTGGCGCCTGTACCTGGCCAACGCCTCCGCCACCCGCATCCGCTGGGGTCCCGGCGGTCCGGTCCTGGCCGGGTTCAACCACACGCCCTGGTCGGACCGCCGCTGAGCCACGACTGTCGTCAGCTCAGCAGGCTGGTGGCCGTCAGGGCCATGACCCGCTCGGCCGAGGGGGCGGTCCGGTCGCCGTCATCCCGCAGCGACTGCCATGCGTCCCAACCGGTGGCGTGGGCCAGCGCGTCGAGGAGCTCGGCCTGTCCGGTCCGCCGCGCCGACAACTCGGGCGCCAGTGTGCGGGCGAGCTGGGCCCGCAGGGCCGCCCGGTCGTCGGCCAGCAGGACGTGGAGGGCCGGCTCGCCACGGGCCCGGACGAGCGCCATCCGGTAGACGGGGGACACCTCCTCGAAGTAGAGGCGCCGCTGACGGCACAGGGCGGTGATCCGGAGGTCGGCCGACCCCCGCGGTGGGATGAGGAACAGCAGATCGCGGTGACGGTCGGACTGCAGGGCGACGGCGGCCACCAGCAGTTCCCGGATCCCGCCGAAGTGGTGGTAGACGGTCCGCACCGACAGGCCGGCCCGGGCGGCGACGTCGGGGATCGTCGGGTGGGGGCTCCGTTCGTCGATGAGCGCCACCAGCGCCTCGAGCACCACCCGCCGGGTGCGGGCCCCCTTGGCCAGGCGGGCGTCGTCACCGGTGCCGGTGGAGACCCGACGGAGCCGACCCGACGCCGCGCCCGCACCCCTCGGTACTCCGCTGCCGCGTCGCCGACGCGGCACGTCTCGTGGGTGCCCCGGGGCCCCGCCTGCCCTCATACCTCCGACGCTACGAGGCCGCGCGCGCGGCCCACTAGGGTCGTCCGGCACGTCGCAACGGCACCCGTCGGGCGACAACCGGGGATGCCGGGGCCGGGTGCCCCGACCAGGTCAGGGGAGGATGACGACCTTGATCGGGTCCTCGGCGCGGTCTCCGGCCACGCGGAAGGCCTCGGCGGCGTCGTCGAGGCCGAACCGGTGGGTGACGAGGGTGTCGACCAGTTCCGGGGCGCCGTCCAGGATCCGGGTCGCCTCGGCGAACTCGCCCACCCCGTGGTGGTGCCCGTAGGTGAAGGAGGGCACCAGGGTCACCTCCTTCATCTGGAAGGCCAGGCCGAGCGACACCGGGTCCCAGAAGGTGCCGAGGATGCCGAGCGTGCCGCCCGGACGCACCAGATCGGTGGCCCGGTCCAGTGACGACTGGGTGCCGGCCGCGTCGATGACCACGTCGTAGTCGGCGGAGACCGTCAGGGCCGCGCAGAGGCGCTCGGCCGCCGCCGCCCGGTTCGGCCGGTGGCCCTCGACGTCGACGTCGGCACCCAGGTGACGGGCGGCGGCCACGGTGCAGAGCCCGACGGGTCCGGCACCCAGCACGAGGATGCGCATCCCTCCGACCACGGCGGC
>PMFY01000001.1 GCA_003157945.1 Acidimicrobiaceae bacterium
ATGAACGTCCACAGCGTCCCCGGGCAAGGAGCGCCGCCGCCACAAGCTGGCCTCAGCTGATGAGCCGAGGCCCGATCCGATTCATACGTTTCATGAATGAACTACAAGAACAGGGCCTCCTCCCACCAGATCGCCTTCGCGAACTCGGCGAAGGCGACTAGCAACACCTAACCCACCAACGATTGAAGCCACCAGCGTGAAGGACTTCGAAGCAGATCTTCGCTGAAAGTCTGAGCTGCTTGAGCGCCCCATGTCCTCAGCGTGCGACGATGAAGAGCCCAGGCTGGTCCTCAGCCTCACTAGCTGAGCCACTGGTCACGGCTCTCAGCCTCACCGCCTGAGGAACTATCAGAGGCGTACGTCCACGAGGCCGACTCTTCCCGACGGATCAGGGCCCACGGCGTCGGGCGACGCAGCGGTCACGGAACGTTGCCTGCCCGGCCACGGCAAATCGGGGCAACACGACGGATTGGTCAAGAGTGGCCTCGCCCAAATGCCACCATCTTGATTGGGACCTCGGCACGTTGCTCCGCCGACCCCGACCTCGTTGGATGCAGGAGGGATCGAACAACAGGCGCAGCTAGAGGGCGCCAAGGGAAATCATTCCTCCGTCATGGTACCGTCGAGAACGTCCGACGGATCCCGGTCGCTCTCCTAGCGCCTGGTGTTCATGGACGCAACGGCACGACGACTTTTTAGTCGGGTGTCAGACTGGAGTCCCCATGGGGAGACGCTCGACAGTCGGCGGAATGGACGCAGCAAGGCTCGCCATGGCGGCGGTGTTGACCTTGGGGCTGAGCTTCATCGCAACGGCCGGAGTTGTGATCGATTCAAGTCAACCGGCTGCGGCTGCCACTTGCCCGACCCTGGAAACTAACCCGACACCGTTCTCCCCCGTTCCGGTACCGGGTCCCTCCGCCGGAGTGGACTGGAGCGGCTGCGATCTCAGCGGTGCGTACATTGTCGGTGGAACCCTCACCGACGCCGATCTCAGTGACGCCGACCTCCGCGGTACCGCGTGGTACGGGACCGATCTCAGTGGGGCAGATCTCAGCGACGCCGATTTGACCGGAGCCTGGGTCGGGGGTCGATGCGTCGGAGGCGTCTATTCCTTCCCCGGCGCCGACCTCGATGGTGCGAATCTGACCGATGCGAACCTGACCTCAACCGACTTCGGGGGAGAGTTCATCTACTCCGGTTCTCAGCAGTGCATTGCGTACGGGGCTGAATTGGACGATATTACGATCACTGGTGCCTACATGGGTGGTACCGACCTCATCGGCGCGACTTCGGGAAACGTCATCGGCCAGCCGGCGTTGTTACCCGTCCATTGGGTTCTCGATGCGGGCACGTTCTACGGCCCTTCAGCCACATGCTCGGAGGTCACTGGAACGAATACGATCAAATTCAAAGACTGTCTCTGGACGATCATGAACCCGGCTACCAGCACCCCGTCAGCATCCATTCTCAAGTCGAGCCTGGCTGCTGGAGGCGAACTCAAATGGAAGATCGCTCATCCCCAGACAGGGCGTCCCAGACGAACCAGCGTCGTCTCCCTCGCGAGCTTGTCATCGGCGGGTCAGGGCGTATGTGCGGTTGGCTTCACCGAACAAGACGTCAGCGGAATCCTGAGCGCCGGATTCAACGTCGGCGATTCAGTGACGGCTCAGCTGTGCCAGAACACGGCGACAAGATCGTTCACACTAGCCCCTGGGACTGATGCTGGAATTTGATGTTGATGGTGTAGCAGGCAAGCGGAGGCCAGCAATACGCCCCCTGACTTCCCCGGTCTGTCCTGGAGATCGATCTTCACGTGTGGGCTCGTCCCGTCCGGCTGGCCGAAGTAGTGGCAGGGCGGCTTGCGGACTGACGGACACCTCATCGCCCAGTGGTCGCGACCCGTGGCCTCAACACCCGAAGGTGGACGGGCTCTGGCGAAACCTCGGTGGCACAGGTGTCGGACAGCTCTGGAAATGGTTTGGCCAACCCCCGCCGTGTCAGCTACGGCGGCATAGGTGCCGTCAAGCGAATTGACGAGTTTTCGGTATTTGCCGGCGCCGATTGCCGGATGCCCCTGACGCAATCCCCATCGGCACCCCCGTGATGAGTTTCTGAAGGTGAGCACGAAGTCCGCGCCATGGTGAGGCGTATCTCCCTGGGATCCCAAGGCTTCAAGGTCGAGTAGCTCAACCGAGCCGAAGGCCTGCTTCTGATCGGGACCTTTGGCTCTGGCTCAAGTCGCCAACCAGTTACACAATCGGGTTGGGAGTTGTCGATCACGGACGAACGACTACGTGCAGCCAACGTCCCGGCCACGGTGTGCGTCCGCATGCTCAGAACGTTCACCGCTTTCAGGCCTGCTGGATCGTTTCAATCGGGGGATCCAGAGAGTTGGAGTGGTAGCCCTGTTCCGTTGGGCAGTCGACCACTTACGAGCCCTCGTGGATTGGTCGACGCGTTCACCGATGGAGGCGTCTGCCGTCTGTTTGCCGAGNNTCGTCGCTACCCCGGGCGGATCGCACAACAGATTGTTGCGCCCACGGTGAAGGGGCGTCCCGTAGTGAGTGGAGGTTTGATGCCATGAAGGAACTCGTCTACCCCAGGCTCTTGCTGCCGCGTGTCGAACAGCTACCCGACAAGGTGGCGTTCGTCGACGTGAGCGCTGCGGGCACCCGCTATGAGGGCACGTTTTCGAGTCATCTGGATCGCATGTTGCGACTGATCCATTCAATGCGGGTGGTGCTCGATATTGAACCTGGCGACCGTTTCGGAGTTCTGGCCATGAACGGCCACGAATATCTCGAGCTGTATCACGCCGCCATGTTCGGGGTGGGAATCATCAATCCTCTCAATACGCGATTCACCCCGACCGAGTTGGCCTACGTGCTCAACGACTCCGACTCGACAGTGGTCTTCATCGATCCGATCTTCACCCCTCTCCTCGACCGCGCCATCGCCGAAGGAGCAAGAG
>PMFY01000465.1 GCA_003157945.1 Acidimicrobiaceae bacterium
CGAAGCCGGCCACCCGGGCGACAGCCGCACCGATGTCCGTGGCGGAGTCCGGCAACAGGTTGGGATCACCGCAGTCGGTGCAGGTGGTTCCCGTCGCCTGGGCCAGCAGGTACGGGACCGGGTCGGTCGGTCCGGCCGTCGCGTACCCCGAGTACTCGATCACCGTGGGGCACGGCGCGGCCGCGCTGCAGGTGCCGCCGTAGGGATAGCGGACGGTGGCGGCCAGTTGGATGCCGTCCCGCATGGTGATGTAGTTGAGGCCCTCCTGCATGGTCTGGCCCGTGTACAGATCGGAGCCGGTGGCGGGGTCGGCGTCGGGGGCCAGCACGGCGAACGGGGAGGTGGTCTGGCCCGTGGTGGTGTCGTCCCAGGCGTACCCGGATCCCGGGGTGAGGTTCCGGATGACGAGTGACCCCAGTGCGTCCGCGACACCGGGATTGCCGGCCACCGTGACCGGGCTGCCGTTCTGCAGCAGCGTGACCGCGTCACCGGGACCGGCACCGGTCAGCCAGGCCTCGTCGATCGAACCGTCGGACTGGAGGTCGTGGACGACGGTGGCCCCGGCTGGTGGTGCGGCGGCGACCGCGGCGGGCGCCAGCCCCAACGTGGCGACGGCGACGGCGGCTCCGGCGAGCCTGACGAACGGACGACGATGCACGGTGCGCACGCGATTCCCCCTTGTGCCCCTCTGCTGCGATGGCTCCCCCACCGACGGCCCCGATCTTGGCACTCCGCCACCCCCGGTGACGAATGCCGCAATTCATTCAGTTGACACTTACGTAAGCCAATGCTTACATTCTGGGCATGGACGCAGCGCTCAAGGCCGTGGCCGAGCCCCGACGGCGGGAGATCCTGCGCCTGATCTGGGTGCGCGAGCTGCCGGCGACCGAGATCGCCGAGCGTGTGGGCCAGGTGTCCCGGTCGGCCATCTCCCAGCACCTGGCCGTCCTCAAGGGGGCCCATCTGGTGGTGGAGCGCCGGGACGGGACCCGTCGCCTCTACCGGGCCGACCACGGCGAGATGGCCCGGCTGCGGGCCTTCCTCGACGACTTCTGGACCGACGGCCTCGACCGCCTGCGCGAGGCCGCCGAGGCGGAGCAACGGCGCCGCACCCACGACCGACGACACGACAGGAGCGACACCCATGGCTGAGCTCGTCCGGGAGGTCTTCATCGAGGCCTCCCCCGAAGTGGTCTTCCAATTCCTGGTGGACCCCGCCAAGTACGTCGAATGGGGCGGCTCCGAGGCCGTGCTCGACCCGCGGCCCGGCGGCACGTACCGCGCCCTCATGGGCGGGACCCACTGGGGCGAGGGGGAGTTCCTCGAGGTCGACCCGGACCGCCGGGTGGTGTTCAGCTTCGGTTGGGCGGAGCCCGGCCATCCGATCCCGGCCGGGTCCACGACGGTCGAGATCGCCCTGGAGCCCGCCGCGGCGGGCACCACCGTGCGACTCACCCACCGCGGGCTGCCCGAGGACGCGGTGGGTGACCACACCGGCGGTTGGGACCACTACCTGGCCCGCCTCGACGTGGTCGCCCGGGGCGGCGACGCCGGCCCCGACCGCATGGGCTGAGCGGCGACCCCCCGTCCGCGCGCAGACCGCGACCCACTCCTCCACACCCCCACTCCCCGCACCCCCACGACGCAGACCCCGCATCCCACCAGCACCGAGGAGCCGACCGTGAACACCACCGAGACGTGGCAGCACATCCACGCCGAGCGCGCCGCCGTGGCCGACTGCTGGGAGAGCCTCCGGGCCGAGCAGTGGGAGGCCGAGTCGTGGTGCGACGGCTGGTCGGTCCACGTCACCGCGGGCCACATCCTGGCCGCCGCCGAGCAGACGGTCCCGAACTTCTACAAGGAGTTCGTCCTGGCGGGCTTCCGCTTCGACGTGTTCGCCGACCGGGCGGCCCGGCGACTGGCCGGGGTGCCGCCGGCGGAACTGGTGCGTCGGCTCCGGGCCCGGACGACCACGACGAACCACCCACCGGCGCCCGTGGTGGTGATGCTCGGGGAGATCGTCGTCCACGGCGAGGACATCCGGCGCCCCCTCGGCCTCACCCGCGAGGTGCCCGCCGACACGTTGACGGCCGTCGCCGACAACTACGTGAAGACGAACCTGCTGCTCGGCGCCAAGCGGCGGATCGCCGGACTCCGACTGCAGGCCACCGACGTGGACTGGGGCCACGGCGACGGTCCCGAGGTGCGCGGGCCGTTGACCTCCCTCATCCTCGCCATGTCGGGGCGCACCCCCGCCCTGGGCGATCTCGACGGCGACGGGCTCGCCGTGCTCACCGGTCGCGGCTGACGTCGGCCGGTCCGGCGGGCCCGCACCTCCCCGGTACGCTCCGGGAACGTCCGGGGACGCCGGGGCACCGACGGGAGCGAGGTCCAGGGTGGTGACGAGGTGCGCATGGGCCGAGCACGAGGAGCTGCGTGACTACCACGACCTCGAGTGGGGCGTGCCCGAGCACGATGACCACCGGCTCTTCGAGCTGCTGACCCTCGAGGGTGCCCAGGCGGGTCTCAGCTGGCTCATCGTCCTCCGTCGCCGTGCCGGATACCGCGCCGCCTTCGCCGACTTCGACCCGTCCGTCGTCGCCCGCTACACGCCGTCCGACGTCGAACGCCTGGCGACGGAAGCGGACGTCGTCCGACACCGCGGCAAGATCGGGTCGACGGTCTCCAACGCCGGCGCGCTCCTCGACCTCCATGCCGCCGGTGATCGGCTCGACACGCTGCTCTGGTCCTTCGTCGGCGGTCGTCCGCGCCAGCACGACTGGTCGGCGGGCGAGGGCCTTCCGGCGTCGACGCCGGAGTCCGCAGCCATGAGCAAGGAGCTCAAGCGGCGGGGCTTCCGGTTCGTGGGCCCGACGACCTGCTACGCCCTGATGCAGGCGGCCGGCCTGGTGAACGACCACCACCCGACCTGCTTCCGGGCGGCCGAACTCGCGCCCCGGGGGACCGCCTGACCCCCTCCCCCGCCACGCCGCGTCCGCCCATCCGGCCGGGGCCTCAGGACTGGTTGCCCTCGGCCTGGTAGGCGCGGCAGGGCTCCCCCCGCAGCGACCCGCAGACCGGCAGCGCCGCGGTGGCCTGGACGCCGTGGACCACGTTGACCTCCAGGCTCGAGGCGGTCGCACCGCCGTAGCCGATCGACACCGTCTGGTGCCCGTCGTCCACGGTGGCGAACTCCCATGTCGGGCGGTCGCCGCCGGGGGCGGAGATCACCACCCGGAGTTCGGTGCCGGGCCGGAAGGTGTGCACGATGGGGTCGATGGGGATCCGGACCTGGGTGGGGCTCGTGGCCGACAGCCGCCGGGCGTCGGCGTGGAGGTAGAGGGGCGTGGTGACGAGTCCCGTGGTCGCGGAGCGGTCCACCTGGTAGGAGCTGCGCAGGAAGCCGGACGTCACGTACTCCTCCTGCCCGCTGGACGGGCGCACCTCGGTGACGGTGGCCTGGAGGTCGACGACCGGCGAGGCCGAGGTCACCCACAGGTCGAGCGTGGCCGGTCCGGCGATGGTGGTGGCCGAGGTGAACGGCGCGGTCTGGAAGCCCACCCCGT
>PMFY01000366.1 GCA_003157945.1 Acidimicrobiaceae bacterium
CGCCCGTCCGGCGGGCGGCGGCCAGCGGCTCGAGTTCGGCGGTGGTGGCCGTCGGCGTGGCGTCGGTCACGCCGGTGACCCCGTAGGAGGCCAGGCGGCGTCCGACCGGGCCGAGGTCCGGGGACGCCCGTCGGGGGAGTCGCGCGGCCAGCCACCCGTCCCGGTCGAAGAGGCGACCGGTCGCCCGCCCACCGGCGTCCCGCTCGATGCCGTCGACCGTCCCGGCGTCGTCCAGCCCGACGGCCCGGCAGCCCGCCGAGTTGAGGACCCACAGGTGACCTGAGCGGTGTTGGACCCGCAGGGGTCGGTCGNNACCGGTCGAGCCGGCCGTGGACCCGCTCGTGGTACCCGACCGCGCGGATCCACCCCCCGTCGGCCGACGGGGCACCGGCGGCGGCCAGCACCCGGGCGAGCCCGGCGCTCCCGGACAGCCGGTCGGCGCCGACGTCCACCGAGTCGGCGCGTGCCGCCATGGCCAGGAGGTGGAGGTGGTGGTCGTGGAGACCGGGAACCGCGGCGGCGGCACCCCGGAGGACCGTCTCGCCCCGGCGCGGGGTCAGACCGGTGGCGACCGCGGTGACGGCACCGTGGGCGCAGCGCACGTCCACGCGCGCACCGTCCACGTCGACGCCCACCACCAGCAGCCCGTCGCTCATCCCGGACCCACCCCGGTCGCCGGCCGCGCCCCGGCCGACGCCCCCGCCCCGGGTCCGTCGACCAGGCCGCCGGCCACGTCGGCCATGGAGGCGACCAGCAGGTGCTCGCCGCCGTCGGCCAGGGCGCGCAGCACGGCCGCCGACGCGGCCAACCCGGTCACCGGGTCGGCGACGGCGTCCGCGCAGAAGCAGGGGCCCCGGTCGTCCCGGACGACCAGGCCGCCGGCGGCGGCGGCGTCGTCACCGAACGCCACCCGGTCGGCGGAGCCGGGGTCGGTGCCGTAGCCGGTGACCATCACCCAGACCCGGGGCCGCCCGGTACGCACCGCGTCCGCCGGGCGCAGTCCGAGCTGCTCGAGGGCGCGGGGCCGCGCCGAGGTGATCACCACGTCGGCCCCGTCGACCAGCCCGTGCAACTCGGTGCGCCCGAGTTGCGTCGTCAGATCGACCGTGACCGGCTCCTTGCCCCGGTCGAGGCCGGCGAAGTGCCGGGGCGAGCCCACCCGGGCGCCGTCGGGACGCGTCGTCGACTCGACCTTGACCACGCGGGCGCCCACCCCTACGAGCACGGCGCCGACCAGCGGGCCGGCCCACAGCGCGCTGAGGTCGGCCACCACCAGGTCACCGGCATCGGCCGGCGGACGGGAGGTGGCGCCGAGTCGATGGCACGCGATCCCGACGATGCCGTCGATCCCGTCGGCCGTCCCACCGGGAGCCGGTGGACGGTGCCGGCGCTCCCCCACCCGGGCCACCGGGAGGCCGAGCCCGGCCGACCGGCCCAGGAGCTCGCCGGTCGTCGACCCGGCCACGGCCCGCGCCACCGGCGCCCAGTCCCCGGCGTCCACCCCGGTGGGGAGCCCGAGCCAGGCCGGCACGAGGTCCCAGTCCGACGGGCGGGAGAGGCTCACCGCCATCCAGTCGTCGCGGGCGGGGAGGAGCCGCGTCGAACCCCCGCAGCTCACCGGGCCGTTGCGACCCAGGCCCATCGACCGGGCCCGGTCGGCCATGAGCTCGAGCGGGTCGACGTCCACCGTCCGACCGATCCGTGACGAGTGTCGGGCGATGGACCCGGCGAGGGCGTGCACCCCCGGGACCAGTCCGGGTGGTGGTCCGAGGCCCGGCCTGTCGGCCCGGCCGGTGAGCTCCGCCAGGCCGGCATCCGACCAGGTCGATCCCGGCGGGCCCACGAAGGCGGACCCGCTCCCGACCGCCCCCCGATCGGCACCCCGGACGCTGCGACCCATGCCGGGCACACGTTACCCTCGGCTGATGGATCCCACGCCGCTCGACGGACCCGCGTTCGTCCGGGCCGTCGCCACCGGCGACGTCTACGACCGACTGGCCGGTCTCGACGGGAGCGTCGTGGTGGTCGAGGCGGACGACCTCCCCGACCGCCTGGATCCCGCCTCCATGGACCGCCTGGCCACCCTGCCCGCGGTGGTGCTGGCCCGCACCTCCGCACCCGACCGCCGCCCCGGGTGGGCCGACCTGGTGGCCGCGCCGGACGACCCGCTGGCCGACACCGTGGCCCGTGTGGTCGCGGCCCAGCCGCTGGCGGCCACCGTGCTCACCCTGCTCCTCCGGACGGGTGGGGGGCGGACGGTGGCGGAGGGACTGGTGGCCGAGTCCACCGCCTACGGGCTCCTGCAGGCCGGGCCCGAGTTCGCCCGGTGGCGGGCGTCCCGTCCCGCCCGGGCGCGGCCACCGGCCGGTCGCCCCCCGGTGCGGGTCGAGCGACACGGCCCCGAGCTGACGGTCACCCTGGACCGCCCCGAGGTCCGCAACGCCCTCGACTCGGCCATGCGCGACACCCTGGTGGAGGCCCTGGCCATCGCCTCCCACGACCCGTCGGTCACCGTGGTCCACCTGTGGGGGGCCGGTGACTCGTTCTGCAGCGGCGGCGACCTCGAGGAGTTCGGCGCCCGTTCGGACCCGGCCACCGCCCACCTGGTCCGGCTTCTGGCCAGTCCGGCCCGGTCGATGGCCGAGGTGGCCGACCGGCTCGTGGCCCACCTCCACGGGCCCGTCGCCGGGTCGGGGATCGAACTCGCCGCCTTCGCCGGCCGGGTCGTGGCCGACGGGTCCACCCGGATCTCGCTGCCCGAGGTGGGTCTGGGCCTGATCCCGGGTGCCGGGGGCACGGTCAGCCTGCCCCGGCGCATCGGGCGGCACCGCACCCTCCGCCTGGCCCTCGAGCCGGGGTCGGTCGACGCCGCCACCGCCCTCGCCTGGGGGCTGGTCGACGAGGTGACCGACTGAGCCCGGCCACCGGGTGTCGCCCGGACGGCATGCCGTCCGGGCGACACGGTGGTGCCGGTTGCTATCGTGCTGCGGTGGCCGGCCGGCCCGGTCGGTCCGGCTCGAGCCCGAGACCACGCCGGCCATGCCGGATCCCGACGTGCGGCGCTGCGGCGCCCGACAAGGGGCACCACCTGTGAACATCGCCCTGCTGCTCGACCTGGCCGCCGACACCTTCGGCGACCGCGTGGCGCTGACCGACGACTCCGGCGACCGCACCTTCGCCGGACTCCGGTCCCTGGCCCGCGCCGTCGGCCCCCGACTGGCCGCGGCCGGTGCGGGCACGCTGGCGTTCGCCGACGCCGGCTCGGCCGCGGTCCCCACGGCCCTGTTCGGCGCCGCGTGGGCCGGGGTCACCTACGCCCCGTTGAACTTCCGCCTGCCGCCGGCCTCCCTGGCCGCCCAGCTCGAGCGGCTCGACGCGCCGTGGGCGGTGGCCTCGACGGAGTTGGCCGACCGCCTCGGGCTCCCCCCCGAGCGGTCCACGGCCCGCTGGATGGCCATGGCCACCGACACCGCCGGCGGCGACAGCGGCGAGGGCGGGGACTACGAGGCCGAGCCCGGGCGACCGGCGGTCATCCTCTTCACCAGTGGGTCGTCGGGGACGCCCAAAGCGGCGGTGCTCACCCACGAGAACCTGCTGTCCTACGTGATGGAGACGGTCGAGTTCGCCGGCGCCGGCGACGACGAGGCCCTGGTGCTGGCGGCCCCCCCGTTCCACATCGCCGGGGTGGCGGCGGTGCTGAGCTCGGTCTACGCCGGGCGGCGGATCCTGCCGCTGGCCGGGTTCGACCCCGGGGACTGGCTGCGGCGGGCGCGCGACCAGCGGGCCACGCACGCCTTCGTGGTGCCCACCATGCTGGCCCGCATCGTGCACCGCATGGCGGCCGATCCCGACCTGCGGGTGCCCACCCTCCGCTCCCTCTCCTACGGGGGGGCCAGGATCGCCCTCCCCGTCCTCGAACAGGCGCTCGAGCTGTTCCCGTCCGTCGACTTCGTCAACGCCTACGGCCTCACGGAGACGTCCTCCACCATCGCGGTCCTCGGCCCCGAGGAGCACCGGGCCGCCGTGGCCAGCACCGATCCCGTCGTGCGCCGGAGGCTCCACTCGGCCGGACGCCCGCTGCCCGGGGTGGAGGTGGCCATCGTCGGTGACGACGGCGCGCCCGCCGCCCGCGGGATCACCGGGCAGATCCGGGTCCGCGGACCCCAGGTGAGCGGGCGCTACCTCGACTCGGCCTCCGGACTGGACGCCGACGGGTGGCTGCTCACCGGCGACGTGGGATCCCTCGACGGTGACGGGTACCTGTTCGTGGACAGTCGGGCCGACGACGTGATCATCAAGGGTGGCGAGAACCTGTCGCCGTCGGAGATCGAGGACGTGCTGCTCCGTCACGACCGGGTGGTGGCCGCCGCCGTGGTCGGCATCCCGGATCCCGAGTGGGGCGAGACGGTGGCCGCGGCCGTGGTCGTCGAGGCCGGGACCGACGCCCCCGACACGGGGGGCACGGCCGAGGAGCTGACCGCCTGGGTGCGGGACCACCTCGGCTCGTTCAAGGCGCCCGTGCGGATCGAGCTCCTGGACGAGCTGCCCACCACGGCGACCGGCAAGGTCCTGCGGCGCACCGTCCGGGACCGCTTCGCCGGGGCCTGACCGGGCTCCCCGGGGCGCCGACCGGGGCCCCGGTCGGGCTGCCCGGTGCCGTCGGGAAGCCTCCCGGTGCGCCCGCGGGGCGTGCTGTGGGACCTTCGCCCCTACCGGAGCGCCGGCGGCGGCCGGAGCATGGGAGGTGATGGACAAGATCCGAGACGAAGAGACGCCACCGCCCACGTTCGACAACGCCGTGCGCGGCCTCCGCATGACGGGTGCCAGCACGGGGATCCGTGCGCTGGTCGACATCCTCGAACAGCACGGGGCCGAGGAGGGGGCGATGCTCGCCACCTACGAGGAGTTGGCCGAGCATGCCAGCGACGAGGGCGCCCGCTACCTGATCTCGCTGATCCTGGCCGACGAACGCCGGCACCACCAGCTGCTGGTCGAGATGGCCAACGCCATGGCCTGGGGCACGTCGATGGAGTCGCCCGACCGGGCCACGCCGGCCGTGTCGACCCTCGACGGGGAGCTGGCGGCGATGACCAGGAAGCTGCGTCGGGCCGAGGAGGCGGACTACCGCAAGCTCCGCCGGCTCCGGCGCCGGGTGGGCACCTACGGCGAGTCGACCATGTGGGGGCTGCTGGTCGAGCTCATGATGCTCGACACCAAGAAGCACGCCACCATGCTGCGCTTCCTCGAACGGCGGGACCGGAGGCGCTGAGTCCGCCGGACGTCGGTCCGACGGAGGGGGGCGTCGGCCCGGGTCAGTCCGTCGCCGGGGTGTCCGGCGGAGGCGCCAGCTGCTCCATGAACTCGAGCCGGATGCCGCCCGGTGCCTCCACGAAGGCGATGCGACGCGTCCCGAACGCCCCCTCGACCACCGCGGGGCCCCACACCACCTCGTGGCCGACCAGTTCGCCGTCCAGGTCGTCGGTGAAGAGGGCGGGATGGAGGAATCCCTCGTCGGGTAGGTCGACGGCGTCCTCGTAGACGGCCCGGGTGAACAGCGTGATCATGACCGGGCCCAGGTACACGTCGGCCCGCTCGCCGCCGGCCCATTCCATCCGGTCACGGACCTCGGCCCCGGCGGCCAGGTAGAACGCCACCGCCCCGTCGAGGTCGGCCACCTTGACCGCGAGATTGGCCAGCCCGGTCACGCCCACGTGTGCTCCTCGGTCATTCGCCGGCCCACCTGCGGGCCGGCGGCGGTCCGAGTGTACCGGGGCCGTCGCCGGGTGGGCCTGGCATACTCGGCCCATGGAGGTGGCCCACGACCCTGGCGACCCGGGCGACCCGCCCTCCTTCTTCGACGTGGCCCTGCGCCAGCGGGCGTGCCGGCAGTTCGACGGTCGCCCGGTCGACGACGCCCTGGTCGAGCGGTGCCTGACCGCCGCCACCCACGCCCCGAGCGCCGAGAACCTGCAGCCGTGGGTCTTCGTCGTCGTTCGCGACGCCGGGCAGCGCGCCGCGGTCGCCGACCTCACCCGTCGGGTCTGGCGGGAGGCGGGACGGCCCGCGTCGGAGGGACGCCTCGCACCCGGCCTGCTCGACGAGGTGGACGCCGGGGCCGAGACCGGCCTGGCCGGTGCCCCGGTCCTGGTGGTCGTGTGCGGTGACGCCACGGTGGCGCACCGGTCGACCCTGCCGTCCTCGGTCTACCCGGCCACCCAGAACCTGCTGCTGGCGGCCAACGCCCTCGGACTCGGCTCGGCCCTCACCACACTGGCCACGCTGGCCGTCGACGAGCTCTCCGCCGTCCTCGGGCTGCCCGACCAGGTGCACCCGATGGCGGTGGTCCCCCTGGGCTGGCCGGCCCGACCACCCGGCCCCCCCCGCCGGAAGGCCGTCGAGCGGGTGACCTACCGGGACCGGTTCGGCACCGCCTGGGACTGACGCCCGCTACCCGATCACGGGGAGGATGCGCTCGCGCAGGAAGGTGAGGACGGCGTCGGAGAACGCGTCGTTGCGGTCGCCCGCGATCATGTGGGCCGCACCGGCCACGTCCACCACGGTCGACCCGGGGACGGACTCGAGCAGCTGGTCGACGCCCTCCTGGGTGACCACGTCGCTGAGCAGCCCGCGCACGAGCATGGTGGGCACCCGGATGTTGCCCATCGCCGTGTTCAACAGGTCGACCAGCACGTCCGGCACCGCCTCGTTGCGGCCCTGGCTGATGAAGGCCGGGTCCCAGTGCCAGAACCACCGCCCGTCGCGCTCGCGGAGGACCTTGCGCAGGCCGTCGGGGTTCACGGCCCGGGTGCGCTCGGGCGTGTAGGCGGCGATCGCCCGTGCCGCGTCGTCCAGGGTGTCGAACCCGTCGAGCCCCGACTCCATGAACGTCTTGATGCGCGCGATCCCCTCCATGTTGGTCTTCAGGGTGATGTCCACCAGCACCAGCCCGGACGACACCACCCGGTCGCTCGTCCCCTCGGCGTAGAGCGCGGACAGCCCGCCGAGCGACGCCCCCACCAGCACCGGGGGGCGCCCCAGGGCGTCGGCGACCGCCACCACGTCGCTGCCGAACGCGGTGAACGAGTAGTCGGACCGGGGGGCCCAGTCGCTCTCGCCGTGTCCCCGCAGGTCGAGCGAGACGGTCCGCCAGCCCTCGTCGGCGATCCGCTCGGCCGCCGGGCCCCAGGCGTGACGGGTCTGGCCGCCACCGTGGAGGAGCAGCACCGGCCAGCCGTCGGGGTCACCCCGGACGTCGGCCACCAGCTGCACCCCTTCGAATCCCGTGAAGACCACCCGTTCCGCGTCCACGCCCCATCGTCCCACGCCCGGGAGTGGGCGGTGGCCGTCGCCCCGGCCCGCACCGCTCACGGAGCCGCGTGCACCGGGACCCGGGAGTAGCCGGCGACGTTCGACATCTGCACCCGCCGGCACCCCGACTCGTCGACGGTCAGGTGGGGCCAGCGTCGGGCCAGTGCCGCGATGGCCAGGCGGCTCTCCATCCGGGCCAACGCCGCGCCCAGGCAGGTGTGGATCCCGAAGCCGAACCCGAGGGCCTGGCTCGGGGGCCGCCCGATGTCGAACTCGTCGGGTCGGTCGAAGAAGCGCTCGTCCCGGGTGGCCGAGCCGGTCACCAGCAGGACGGGGTGCCCGGCGGGGATGGGCACCCCGGCCACCACCGAGTCCCGGGTCGAGAACCGACCCTGGTACTGCGAGGGGGGAAGGATGCGCAGCACCTCCTCGACCGCGGCCGGGATCAGCCCCGGGTCGGCCACCACCCGGGCGTACTGGTCGGGGTTCCGGTGGAAGAGGACCACCGCGTTGGCCACCAGCTTGGTCACCGTCTCCGCACCGGCACCGCCGAGCAGGCTGAGGAAGCCGGCGATCTCCTCGTCGTCGAGCCGGGTCGTCCGGCCGTCCGGCCGCACCATCTCCGCCCGGGTCAGCGCCGTGACCATGTCGTCCCCCGGCTGCCGGCGCTTCACCCGGACGAGCTCCAGGAAGTACGACCACAGGGCGATGGCGGCGCCGATGCCCTCCGGCGTCGGGTCGCGCTGGCCCGGCCGGCGCTCGAGCATGAGGTCGAGCCAGTGGCGGATCTGCTGGCGCTCGCCGGGGGGCACCCCCAGCATCCGGCTGATCACCTCCACCGGGAAGGGACCGGCGAACTCGGCCACGGCGTCGAAGGACGCGGCGCCGTCCAGCGGGGCGAGCGTGTCCTCGATCACCCCGGCCACCATCGGCTCGAGGTCCCGGACGGCCCGGGGCGTGAACACCCGGCCCACCAGGCCCCGGGCCCGCTCGTGGTCGGGCGGGTCCATCATGATCATCAGGCCGGCCATCCGGACGAGGTCGGGATCGGCGGACAGCATCGAGAGGTCGACCCCGTGGGTGCTGGTGAAGGTCTGCCAGTCGAGATGGGCGGTCCGCACGTCCTCGTAGCGGAACAGGGCCCAGAACCCGTAGGTGTCGTTGTAGGAGACGGGCGCCTCGTCGCGCATCCGACGGTAGAGGTCGTAGGGATCGGTGAAGTACTCGTCCGCGAACGGATCGAACCGCGGTGGGGTCCCGCTGTCCTGCGTCTCGGTCATGGCCTGCTCCCCGGTCCGGTCGGGCGACCCGGTCGACGGTGATGGTAGCGCCGCCCCGGGACGGCCACGGCCCCGCACCGCCGCGTGGCCCGGCGGTACGCTCGGGCATGCACACGATCGCCTCGTTCGACGACCTCGCCCCGCTCATCGGCACCCACCTCGGCCACAGCGCCGGCCACCAGGTGACCCAGGAGCGCGTCGACCTGTTCGCCGAGGCCACCGGTGACCACCAGTGGATCCATGTCGACCCCGAGCGTGCGGCCGCCGGCCCGTTCGGCGGCACCATCGCCCACGGCTAC
>PMFY01000354.1 GCA_003157945.1 Acidimicrobiaceae bacterium
GTGGGCGAGGGGGGACTTGAACCCCCACGTCCTTTCGGACACAGGAACCTGAATCCTGCGCGTCTGCCAATTCCGCCACTCGCCCGAGCGACCGGTAGAGGCTACCCGAAGATCGGACCCCCACCCGTCGCGGACCGACCACCAGCGGCTCCGCCCCACGACGCGCCCCCGCCGCCGTCGCCTGTCCGGGACGGACCCCGCAACTACAGGTGCCCTGTCTCCGGACCGTACCCCCTACCAGGGGGTAGACACCGGTAGGCTGACGCCGACATGGGACTGCAGAAGTTCGAAGGGCGCCTCGAGCGCATGGTCGACGGCACTCTCTCCAAGGCCTTCCGGGGCGATCTCCACCCTGTGGAGATCGGCCGACGGGTGACCCGGGAGATGGACCTGAAACGACGCCTCGGCGTCCACGGCCTCATCGCGCCTAATGCCTTCGTGGTCCACCTGTCGGCATCCGACTTCGACCGCTTCGAGAGCTTCCTCGACGCCCTGGTCCGTGAGCTCGAGGAGGCCGCCCGCGAGCACGCACGCACCGAGGACTACGTCTTCGTGGGCCCCGTCACCGTATCGGTGGTCGAGGACCCCCGCCAGCGCCGGGGCCGCTTCGCGGTGGTGTCCGACGTCCACGAGGGCCCGGCCGGACTGACCGCCGCCTCGGTGGTGCTGGCCGACGGCATGAGGGTCGTACTCGGGCCGGAGCCGATCACCATCGGACGCCTGCCCGAGAGCACCGTCGTCGTGAACGACCCGAACGCCAGCCGTCGCCACGCCGAGATCCGGCGTTCCGGCAACGACGTGGTGGTGGTCGACCTGAACTCCACCAACGGGACCAGGGTCAACGGCGCCACCATCCGCGAGCGTGTCCTCTCCGATGGCGACCAGATCGTCATCGGCACCACCGTGCTCCGCTTCGAGACATCGTGAGCCCCGGCGCCCGACCTTGATCACCATCCTCGCCGTAGCCGCGGCCCCGGTACCCGTCGACAACACCCCGGTCCTCCGTGCCCTGGAGTTCGGGGTCATCCTGCTGCTCTGGCTCTTCTTCATGTGGGTCGTCCGGGCCGTCTGGGTCGAGGTCCGTCCCCTCAAGCGCAAGCGCCGCCGCGGCCGCGACGTCGATCCGGTGGTGGACGGCAAGCGCCGGCGCAGCCTCCGCCTCCACGTCATCCGTCCCGACGACCAGGCCGGCCGCGTCTACGACGTCGGCGAGGAGGTGACCGTGGGCCGGGCACCCGGCTGCGGGGTCCCCATCGACTACGACTCCTACGCCTCGAACCTCCACGCCCGCCTGTTCCGGCTCGACGGCGACCTCTGGGTGGAGGACCTCGGGTCGACCAACGGCACCTGGGTCAACACCGTCCGCATCGACGAGCGGAACAAGCTGCAGAAGGGGGATCTCCTCCAGGTCGGCGGCACCGTGTTCGAGGTGGGGCGCTGACATGACGCTGCTCCGTTCGGGATCGGCAACCGACACCGGACTGGTCCGATCGGTCAACCAGGACCTCGCGGTCGAGACGGGGACACTGTTCGCCGTGGCCGACGGCATGGGGGGCCACGCCGGCGGGGAGGTGGCGGCCCGCCTGGCCGTCGACACCCTGACCCGCGCCTTCGGCACCAAGCCCACCGGGGCGGGGCTGTCCGAGGCCGTCACCGAGGCCAACCGGGTGGTGTTCGAGCACAGCCTCGACAACCCCGAGCTGCGTGGCATGGGCACCACCCTCACCGCCGCCGCCCTGGTCAACGAGGACGACCGCGACGTCATCGCCCTCGTCAACGTGGGCGACTCGCGCTCCTACCGCTACCACGACGGACAGCTGTCGCAGATCACCGTCGACCACAGCCTGGCCGAGGAGATGGTGCGCAGCGGCGAGCTCAGCGAGTCCGAGGCCGCCGTGCATCCGCACCGGCACATCCTGACCCGCGCCCTGGGCGTGGCCGACGACGTGTCCGTCGACCTGTGGCGGATCCAGCCGGCCCGGGGGGACCGGTTCGTCCTCTGCAGCGACGGACTGACCAACGAACTCGATGAGCCCCAGATCGCCGAGGTCCTGGACACCGTGCCCGACCCGCAGATCGCCGCCGACCTGCTCGTCCGGGCCGCCCGCACCCACGGGGGCAGCGACAACATCACGGTCGTGGTGGTGGACGTCGTGGTGGGCGAGGCCGACGAGGCCGACGTGCCGGCCGTCGCCGCCGTGGCCGCCGACTTCCAGAGCGCGCTGCCCGACGAGGAGGCGCCCGCACCCCTGGGCGCTTCAGACCGGCCGGAGGCGGAGGACGTCGAGATCCTGCCCGGCCCCGAGCCGCTGAAGCCGAAATTCCGTGACCGGTGGCGGGCCCGCCGCAAGGCCCGCCGGGCGGCGCGCGGCCGCCGGCTGATCACGTTCCGCGTGGTGCTGTTCGTGGTGCTCCTGGCCGCCGTCCTGTACGCGGCCTTCTTTGCCGTGCGCTGGTACGACACCAACGCCTACTACGTGCAGGTCTCGAACAACGAGCTGATGATCTACCACGGTCGGATCGGCGGAGGTCTGCTCTACAAGCCGGTCGTCGTGGAGCGGACGCGGGTGACCACGGCGGACGTCCCGCCGTACACGATCTCCCAGCTCCAGTCGGGTGTGCAGGAGGACTCGCTCAAGGCCGCCCAGGCGTACGTGGCGAACCTGGTGGCGACGCAGAGGCAGACGGTCTGCACGCAGAACCCGGCCACCCCCGGCTGTGCCGGGATCGCCGGTGCGACGTCCACGACCACGACCACGACGACGGGGGCACCCTGATGGAACGGCGCATCCGCTGGCTCGGAATCGTCATGGTCCTGTGCTTCCTGGGCCTGTTCGTCCAGCTCAACAACATCCAGATCGTCAAGGCGCACGCACTGTCGACCTCGTCCAAGAACCCCCGGGTCATGGAAGTGGAACGCAACGACCCGCGTGGCGACATCCTGTCGGCCGACGGCATCGTCCTGGCCAGCTCGATCCCGTCGAACGGGTACTACAAGTTCCAGCGGACCTACAACCCCTACACGGCGGTGCTCTTCAGCCAGATCGTCGGGTTCGACTCGATCATCTACGGCAAGACGGGCATCGAGGCCGAGTACAACAGCTACCTCGAGTCCCACACCCGGCCGGCCAAGACGCTGGGCGACCTGCTGACGAGCCGGACGACCACCGGCAACGTGACCCTCACGATCACGTCGACGCTGCAGAGCCAGGTGGCCCAGGCGGTCAACGCCACCAACGTCGACGGCGGCGCGCCGGTGGCGGCGGCCGTGGTGCTCAACGTCAAGTCGGGAGCCGTCGAGGCCATGTACAGCAACCCCCCGTACGACCCGACCCTCCTGGCCTCGCCGAACATCGCCACGGAGAAGTACACCTACACGTCACTGATCAACGATCCTGCCCAGCCGCTGCTCTCCCGGACGTTCCAGGGTGGCTTCCTGCCCGGATCGACCTTCAAGACCGTCACCTCCGCCGCCGTCTACGACCACCAGCCGGCGCTGGCCAAGGTCGACTACCCGGCGGTCGGCTGCATCTCCCTCAAACCGCAGTCCCCGTTGCCCCTCTGCAACTACGGGCACAGCGGCCCGAACGGACCCGAGGTGTGCGGTGGCGTGCTGACCGAGACCCTGCCGGCCTCGTGCGACACCGCCTTCGCCCAGCTGGGCATGGCCCTCGGGGGCGTGGCGCTCACCCAGGAGGCGCAGTCCTTCGGCTTCAACCAGGTTCCGCCGATCGATCTGCCCGGTGCCGACGCCTCCACGTTCCCTTCGGATCCCGGCAACGATCCGGGGTTCAACACCAACAAGCCGTCCCAGGCCTACTCCGCGTTCGGGCAGCAGAACGTGGTGGCCACGGCCCTGCAGATGGCCCTGGTGGCCGACGGCATCGCCAACCGGGGGGTGATCATGACACCCCACGTGATGCGCGACATCCACGACACGGCCGGCAACCTGCTGGCCCAGTACCAGCCGAAGCCGTGGCTGACCGCCACCAACCCCCTCACCGCGGCCGCCGTGACGTCGCTGATGCAGGCGGTCGTCACCAACGGAACGGCGACGCAGGTCGGGTTCCCGGCGGCGTGGGACGTGGCGGCCAAGACCGGCACGGCCGAGACCGGTCAGTTCAACCAGTTGACCAACGACTGGATGATCGCGTTCGCTCCGGCCAACAATCCCAAGGTGGCGGTGGCCGTCGTGGTGCCCGCCCAACCGGGTAGCGACACCGGCGCCTCCACTTCGGGGCCGCCGATGAAGACGATCCTCGGCGACGCCCTGGCGGAGACCCCGTGAGGACGCCGACAGGCCGGGGCGGAACAGTGCAGTACCAGCAGTTCAGAACACCGGAACCGAGCGATAGCAGGCATAGGCTTTGACCCACATGGATCCCAACGAGACGCCGCGTGTCTTCTCCGAGCGCTATGAACTGAACCACCTGATCGCGCGGGGCGGCATGGCCGAGGTGTACCGCGCCCATGACCGACTGCTCGACCGGCCGGTGGCGCTGAAGGTCCTCTTCCCGGAGCTGTCGGTCGACCGCTCCTTCGTCGAGCGCTTCCGTCGGGAGGCCCAGGCGGCGGCCAACCTCTCCCACCCGAACATCGTCCCCGTCTTCGACTGGGGCGAGGACACCGGGACCTACTTCATCGTGATGGAGTTCATCGACGGCCGGCCGCTCTCGTCCATCCTCAAGTCCGCGGGCCCGCTGTCGGCCGAACGCACCGCCGACATCGGCGCCCACGTGGCCGCCGCCCTCGGCTACGCCCACAAGCACGGGGTGGTCCACCGCGACGTCAAGCCCGGCAACGTGCTGATCACCGACGACGGCCAGGTCAAGGTGACCGACTTCGGCATCGCCCGGGCGGTCAACACGGAGGAGAGCCTCACCCAGACCGGCGCGGTCATGGGCACGGCCACCTACTTCTCCCCCGAGCAGGCCGAAGGGGTGGGCGTCGGCACCCAGAGCGACATCTACTCGCTCGGCGNNCCTACTTCTCCCCCGAGCAGGCGGAGGGCCTCGGCGTCGACTCGCGCAGTGACATCTACTCGCTCGGTGTGGTCCTGTTCGAGATGGTGGTCGGACGTCCGCCGTTCCTCGGCGACTCCCCGGTGGCGGTGGCGTCGAAGCACGTCCGTGACCACCCGCCCGCACCCCGCGAGCTCAATCCGCAGATCCCCCCGACCTTCGAGGCCATCATCCTCAAGGC
>PMFY01000109.1:0-5766 GCA_003157945.1 Acidimicrobiaceae bacterium
GCGGGCACGTGGCGGCCAACCCCGTCGCCTTCTTCCCGTTGCTCCCCCTCCTGGTGCGGCTCATCGACCTCACCGGACTCCCGCCGGGCTGGTCGGCGCTGCTCCTGAGCGCCGTCACCGGCGCCACCGCCGTGTACGGCGTGGGTCGTCTGGCCCGGCACCTGGGCGGGGACGGCGCCGGACAACGCGCCGCCCTGCTCTTCGCCGTCTTCCCGGGCACCTTCGCCTTCAGCCTGGCGTACTCCGAGGGCATCGTCATCACCTGCGTCTCGCTCGGTCTCCTCGCCCTCCTGGCGCGTCGGTGGTGGCTGGCCGGACTGCTCGGCGCGGTGGCCACCGCCGCCTCGCCCGTGGCCCTCGCCTTCGTGGCGAGCTGCCTCTGGTGCGCGGGCCGGGAGGTGGTCAAGGAACGCCGGTACGGGGCGCTGGTCGCCCCGCTGCTGGCCCCCCTGGGGTTCGTGGCGTACATGGCCTACCTCGAGCGCCACACGGGCACGCTGGCCGCCTGGCGGCTCACCGAGCGTGGCGGATGGAAGAGCTATCCGTCGCTCAAGTACCCCTTCGAGATCGTGTGGGCCTTCCTGCACAACCCGATCTCCCCCACGCTCACCGGCCAGATCCTGTTCTTCGGCACGGTGGCCGCCGTGGTCGGTGTGGTGCTCATGGTCCGCGAGCACCAACCCGTGGCGGTCCTGCTCTACGGCATCTGCGCCCTGGTGTCGGCGGCCGTCTCCCAGCCGGTCGGGTTACGACCCCGGTTCCTGATGCTGGCGTTCCCCGTGGTGATCGCGCTGGGCACCCGCTACGAGGGCCGGACACACCGCTGGCTGGTGGGGGTCTCCGCCGTCCTGCTGCTCGGGTTCTCCGCACTGGAACTGGGATCACGGGCGGTGTTCCCGTGATCCTGGACGCCCCACCCGGGTCCGGGCCCGATGAGCAGTCACCCCCTGCCCTGACCGTGGACACGGACGCGGATGCCCCCCGGGGCGACCGGACGCTCGAACTCGTCCAGCAGTGCGCCTGGTCGGTGGTGTGGCTGGGCGTGCTGTCGGCCGGACTCGCCTACTGGGGATCGTGGACCTCCGGTGGGCCGGCGGCCGCCCTCGCCCCGCTGCTGACCCTCGTCGGCCTCGTCGGCTCGGTCCTGGTGTGGACCGACCTCCGGCCCGTGTCGGCGGTCCTGCAGTGGTCCGGACTCGGGGCCAGCCTGGTCACGCTGGCCGTGGTCGAGGGCACCGGCATCCACGGGCGGCACTACTACTCGACGGATTCGGCGGCCTTCAACCAGGTGGCCACCCGGCTCCTGCTCGACGGGCACGACCCGTACACGTCGTCCATGGCGGCGGCGACCCGCCTGCTGCACCCGGCGGCCGACTACTGGACCTACCAGGTCGACGGCGCCCACACCCTCGGCGTCTCGTACCCGGCGGGTTCCTTCCTGCTCCAGGCCCCGGTGATGGCCCTCGGGGCCACCCACATGGTCAGCGACTGGGTCGACCTGGCGGCCTGGCTGGTCACGGGCGTGCTCATGTTCTGCATGCTGCCGCGGGCCCTGCGTTGGCTGGCCCCGATGCTGCTGCTGACGGGCACCTTCGCCGGTCCCTTCGCCAGCGGGGGCACCGATGCCCTGTTCGTGCCCTTCCTGGTCGTCACCGTGTGGCGCTGGGACCGGTGGCCGGCGCGGGTGACGCCGTGGCTGCCGGCCTGGGTGGGACCGGTGAGCCTGGGCATCGCCTGCTCGGTCAAACAGACCCCGTGGTTCTGCGTGCCCTTCCTCCTCGTCGGTGTGGTCTGCGAGGCCCGCCGGTCGGGGAGGGGCGCGATGCGGGACGGACTGGCCTCCGCCGCCCGCTACGGCGCCATCGTGCTGGCCACCTTCCTGGTGGTGAACCTCCCGTTCCTGGTGTGGTCGCCGTCGGCCTGGCTGAAGGGCACGTTCCTGCCCATGGTCGACCCCCTGGTGGCCGACGGGCAGGGGGTCGTGGCGCTGGCCCTGCACGGCCTGACGGGCGGCGTGGTCCTGCCGTGGCTGTCGGCGGCGGCCGGACTCGCCCTGGTCGTGCTGCTCATCGGCTTCGCCCTGTGGGAGCCCCGCCTCCGGCGGGCATGGCTGTTCCTCGTCCCCCTGGTCCTGTTCCTGCCGGACCGCAGCCTGGCCAACTACCTGTCCGACTTCGTGCCCGCCGCCCTGATCGCCGCCGTCAGCATCGCCCCGTCGGTGACGACGTCCCCGGGCTGGGCCGAACGTCGGCCGTGGCCGTCGCGCCTGGCCGTCGGGGTGCCCGCCCTCGGCACCGCCGTCCTCGTGGTCGTCGCCCTCACGTCCGCGCCGCTCGAGGTGACCGTGGGCGGGGTGGGGGTCGCCGGTGTGGCCACCGTCGACGGAGGTCAGTGGTTCCGCACCGTCGACGTCTCGGTCCGCAACACTTCGGACCACGCGCTGCGCCCGCTGTTCACGGTGTCGTCCGGCGCCGTCCACCCGTCCGCCTTCTGGCACGCGGTGGTGGTCCGGGGCGACGACCCGGTGGACCCCGGCGATGTCACCGAGTTCAGGCTCCGGCCGACCAGCTTCACCCCGACGCCCGGGCACGGGCAGTGGTGGCTGGTCGTCGCCTACACGACGTCGCCCGCCGCCCTGTCTACGTCGCCGCTGCAGCCGTGGCGGCGGGGTGTGGTCGGCCACTGACCCCCGGACCGGCCCGTCGCCGGCGCACGGCCAGCTGCATCGCCACGCCCACCAGGAAGAGGGCCATGAGGCCGAAGAAGGACTGGCCGATGACCAGCTGCCAGCCGTGCTCGTGCAACTCGTTGTCACCCCCCGACGGCACCCGCAGCAGTGGCGCCCACACCAGGATGCCGGCGGCCAGCGCGGCCCAGACCGGGCCACCGGTCGGTCGGTCGGGCGCGAGGGCCAGCCACGCCATGATCGGCACCGCCCAAACGAGGTGGTGCTCCCACGAGATGGGCGAGACGAGCATGCCGGTGGTGGCGCAGACCAGGATGCCGAGGAAGGACGAGGACTCGAGGTAGGCCCACCGGGCGAGGGCGATGCCGGCCACCAGTACCGCCGCCTCGGCCACCGTCACGAGGGGGACCGGGACGACGTGGTGGGCGAGCCGGTCGACCGCCCCCCGCAGGCTCTGGTTGCTGATGAAGAAGACGCCCCCGACCCGCTGGGCGTCCGTGGCGTACTTCGTGAAGTAGGACCAGGTGACCGACGGGTTCACCAGCAGCGCCACCAGCGTCGCCCCGGCGAAGGCCACCAGCGACGTCCACGCCGCCCGGAACTGCCGGGTGACGAACAGGTAGGGCACGAACACCAGAGGGATGAGCTTGACCGCCGCGCAGATCCCGAGGAGGACGCCCCGCGGCAGCGTCCGGTCACCCAGCCGCACCACCAGGGTGAGGTCCACCAGGATGGCCGCGCACAGGACGAGGTTGACCTGGCCGAAGTAGAACGTCAGCCACACCGGCTCGACGAGCATGACCGGCCCCATGGCGCACAGCGCGACGAGGGCGAGCCGGGTCCGGTGGATGCCGGGCACGACGGCCCGGAGCGACAGGACGAGGACGGCGTAGAGGCAGACCACGTTCACCGCCGCCCACACCAGTTGCCCGGTCTGGCGGGACAGCGCCGACAACGGCACGAAGGCCAGGGCGGCGATCGGCGGGTAGGTGAACGGGAGGTGGGGCGTGCCCGGCAGGGACACGGAGTAGAGGTGGCCGTCGACCAGGTGGCGTGACCCGAGCACGTACACGGCCAGGTCCAGCTGGTACTGGTGCCAGGTCCGGCCCCAGACGTCGGCCAGGCACCAGGCGGCCGACAGCGCACCGACGACCGCCGTGACGCCCACCCAGCGGCTCGAGGGTGCGGTGCGGGCGGCGGTGGACAGCCGCTCCACCGGCCCGTCGGCCCGGACGGGCACGAAGGCCGACCGGTCGGGGGTGCCGTCGACCCGGCCCGCCGCCGGCCCGGTGGCGGTCACGGCGTCCATAGCGGGCCGCCCATGGCCATCATGCCGAGGGCGGCCATGCCGAGCGCGGACAGCCCCAGCACGGCCTCGAACCACAGGGGTGGGAGCTTGGCGCCGACCACGCCGAGCAGGGGGAAGCCCCGCAGCAGCAGCCGGGGGGTCACCCCGATGACGGGGGAGATGGCCCCGAACGCCAGGACGGCGATCACGTAGCCCACCCAGGTGGCGGGGGGACGGGCCCGGAAGAAGACGACCAGCAGGCCCACGGCGACGATGGCCGACACCCCCTTGACGGCGAAGTCGGGGTCGGCGAACCAGTGGACGAAGAGGTGGTCGAGCGAGCCGGGGATCCCGTCGAAGTACGTGCCGCCCTGCCACCCGGCGCGCTGGGCCCGGAAGTACTCGAACGGCGAGCCGGCGTGGGCCCACAGGTAGGTGAAGAACGTCGCCACGCCCACCGGGGCGAGCACCGGCGCCCACAGCGACCCCCACTCGCGCCGGTCCCGGATGGCGACCACGGCGGCCACCACGCACGGCACCACGACGGCGATGGCCACCGGGTCGGCCGTGGTGGCGACGGCGGCGCACACGCCCGCCACCACCCAGCGCCGGCGCCGCAGGGCCATCAGGGTGCAGGCCACCAGCAGGACGGTGGCCGCCTCGGTGTAGACGAGGCTGAGCACCAGGGCGCCGGGGGAGAAGAACACGAGCGCCGTGCCCCGGTCGGCGCCCGTCTGGCCGAGGACGTCCCGGAGCATCCACCACACGGCCACCGCCGCGGCCAGGCCGAGGACGAACGTGGTGAGCAGGCCCGACACCGAGACGCCGAACCGGGTCACCTCATGGGTGATCCAGGTGAGGAGGGGGAGGAGGGGGAAGAAGCCCAGGTTGGACTGGGCCGGGTTGCCGTGGCCGGGCGGGATGTGCCGCACGTAGCCGCCCGAGGCGATCGACAGGTACCAGAAGCTGTCCCAGGACGTGAGGCTCTTCGACAGCGGCTGGTGGGTGTCGGACGACGTGGCGCTCGCCACCAGCAACATGCCCGCCCGTGAGGCGAGGTACAGCAGTACGGGACGGAGCGACAGCGTGAGGAAGCGGCGCACCCCGCCCACCGGCGGCCGGTCAGGCGATCCGTCGACCGGTCCGTCCCCGGAGTCGACCGGGTCGGCGGGGTCGGTGGCGCCGGCGGTTACCGCAGGTGTCGCGGACGTGGCGGCCGCGGGCGCCGCCGGTGACCCTCCGCTCATGCCGGTCCGAGCAGGCCGACCGCCTCCGCGGCCCGGGCGTAGGTGGGGGCCGCCACCCCGGTCGCCTTGTCGGCGCCCCGGGCCAGCAGCGCCTGCACCGCCCCCGGGTCGGCGGCCAGTTCGGCCCGCCGGGCCTGCAGCGGGCGGAGCAGCTCGACCAGGGCCTCGGCCGTGTCGGCCTTCAGGTCGCCGTACCGTTCGTACTTCCCCGCCACCTCGGTGGGCGTGCGGTCCGTGGCCGCGGCCAGGAGGTCCAACAGATTGGCCAGTCCCGGCTTGTGCTCGGGGTCGTAGCGGACCTCGCCGTCGGTGTCGGTGACGGCCTTGCGGATCTTGCGGGTGATCTCGGCCGGGTCGTCGAGCAGGAGGACCGTCCCGAGCGGCGAGTCGAGCGACTTCGACATCTTCCGGTCCGGGTGCTGGAGGTCCATGACCCTCGCCCCGGCGGCGGGGATGGCCGCCTCGGGCACCACCAGGGTGTCGCCGAAGCGGTGGTTGAAGCGGATGGCCAGGGTCCGGGCGAGCTCGAGGTGCTGGCGCTGGTC
>PMFY01000109.1:5822-6995 GCA_003157945.1 Acidimicrobiaceae bacterium
TGTCGTGGGTGCGGGCCCGCAGCTCGGCCGGGTCGATGTCGAGGGTGAGGGCGTGGAGGTCGACCACGCAGTAGAAGGCGTCGTGGTTGCCCTGGTCGGTGACCCAATTGCGGATCGCCCCCAGGTAGTTGCCGAGGTGGAGGTCGCCGCTGGGCTGGATTCCGGAGAGCACGCGTGCCATGAGTGGGACATCGTACGTCCTGGCCCGGGGGGTCCGGTGGTAGGGGCCGCCCGGCTCCGGGAGGTCGGGCCCGGTGCACGAAGGCGCCCGCCGCGCCCGGTAACGTCGGTACCCGTGACCGCCACCGTCTCCACACCCGTCTACCAGGGCCCGGTCGACGTCCTGCTGCAGCTGGTGAACAGCCACCAGGTGGACATCTTCGACGTCCCCCTGGCCGACGTCGTCGACGCCTTCGTGGCCGAGGTGGCCTCGTGGGAGTCCGTCGACCTGCAGGTCCTGTCCGAGTTCCTGGTCGTGGCCGCCGTGCTCATCGAACTCAAGTCCCGGCGCCTGCTGCCCGGCAGCGGCGACGTCGAGCCCGACGAGGAGCTCGTGGGGTGGGAGGAGCGCGACCTGCTGCTCGCCCGGCTGCTCGAGTGCCAGGCCTATGCCGCGGCCGCCGACGGGTTCGCCCTGCTCATCGAGCAGGCCGCCCGGTCCGTCCCCCGGACCGCCGGACTCGGTCCCGACCTCGTCGTCCAGGCTCCGGACCTGCTGGAAGGCGTGACACCGGACCAGGTGGCCGCGGCCTTCATGCGGGCCACCGCCGAGCGGCCGGCACCGGTGGTCGACCTCTACCACGTCACCGTCGACGCGGTGACGGTGGCCGACGCCGTGGCCGAGCTGGCGTTGCGCCTGCCCCGGACCGGGCCGGCCACGTTCCGTGAGCTCACCGGCCACCTGACCTCACGGATCGAGATCATCGTGCGCTTCCTGGCCCTCCTGGAGCTGTGCAAGCAGGGCCGCGTCTCCCTCGACCAGGGGCACACCTTCGGCGACCTGGCCGTCGAGTGGGTGCCCGGCGCCCCCGAGACGGTGTCGGTCGGCATCGGTCCCACCGACGAGTACGAGGGCTGAGATGGCGCTGTCCCCCGAGGCCCGGGCCGTCGAGGCCGTCCTGATCGTGGCCGTGGAGCCGGTGCCGCCCGGCCTGCTGGCCGAGCTGCTCGAGG
>PMFY01000260.1 GCA_003157945.1 Acidimicrobiaceae bacterium
TCCGGTAGAGGTGGATGTACCAGGGGTCGGTGGCGAACCCCTCCTCGAACTGCTCCGACATCACGTTCGGGTCGGTCGTCTCGCTCAGCACCTGCTCGAAGAAGTCGATGTAGCTCGGGTGGTGCACCGGGTTGAACTCCCACGGTGTGGGGTGGGTCATGATCAGCACGCCGCCCTCGCGCACCAGCGGCTTGCCCCGGTAGAGGTTGAAGAAGTAGCCGAGTCCGAGGCAGGCCACCAGGATCGGGTTGAGGATCGAGTTGACGTTGTACGGGCTGATGTAGGGGAGGCCCATCGTCAGGATGTCGGTCTGGCCCTCGACGACCACGCCCTGCTGCTCCCACACGTGGTCGGTGGTGACCTTGTGGACCGCCTCGACTTCGCCGGCCTGCACCGACGTCATCCGGTGCGGTGCCTTGACCGAGTGGAAGATCCTCCGGGCGTGCTTGGGCGGCACCCGGTCGAGCGCCGAGGAGGCGGCGACGTAGGCGAGCCGGTCCTTGGCCTTCCACTCCCACTCGCGCTTCTGCAGGAACTGGAACGCCCCCGGGAAGGTGTCGTTGTTGAGGGTGGTCTCGATCTGGAACACGTTGACCCCGGCGTCCCGGATGAGCCGGCCCATCCGCCAGTTGGCCGAGTGGAGCTCGGAGCGGTGCTGGTCCATGAAGGACTTGGACCGCCGCATGGTCTCGGGGTTGTGGTGGTGGCGCAGGCTCTTGTAGCTGGCGAGTCCGGTGGCGACGCTCTTGTGGCCGCCGTCCATGGCCACCAGGTTGATGTTCACGTAGACCAGCAGGTCGGACTCGGCCGCCCGCTTGTTGATCTCCACGTCCTCGCCCTGGTCCGTCTGGCCCAGGTGGAGGAGGTTGTCCGGGTCCTCGGCGTCGTGCTGGGTGAGGAGGCCGTTCGGCGCGAAGGCGTCGTAGATGCGGTCGCCGAGGGCGTGGCGCAGCTCGGGCTCGGTCATCCGGCGGTGGAGGGCGAGGGCGACGATGAGCTCGACGTCGTCGACCCCGGCCTCGGCGGCCATGTCGAGGACCTGCTCGATCACCAGCTGGCGGATGTCCGGGCGCTCCATGGGGGGCAGCGGCAGCGAAATGTCGTCGAAGGCGATCGTCAGCGTCATGCCGCCCCGCAGCAGCGCCGGCAGCGGCTCCTGGTCACCCAGGGGGTGGGTCAGGGCGTGGCGGATGGCGGCCTGGGGGTCGGTGAGGGGGTCGATGGGCTCGGGCGCGTAGATGACCCGGCTCCCCTCGGGCAGCTTCTCCAGGGTGAAGCGCTCGCCCTGCCAGAACAGGGTGGGCGGCGTCGAGCTGTCGACGTCGAGCACGAATCCGGGCCTGGGGCTCATCGGGAGCGTCCTTTCGGGTTGCGGAGGTCGAAGGCCACCTTGACGGCACCCCGGCGGCCGGCGGCCCCGGCGTGGACCAGGGCCTCCTCGTAGCGCTCGAGGGGGTAGAGGGCCGAGACCAGGCGTCCCAGCCCGGCGGTGCCGACCAGGTCGATGGCCAGTTCGAAGCTGCGGCGCTCGGGCCGGTCGGCCCCGGGGGGCGCTTCGTTGCCGTAGGCGTAGGCACCGACCAGGGTCAGCTCGCGGTGCCAGAGCGGGGCCAGGTCGACCGAGACCCGGCCCGGCATACCCACCAGGACCACCTTGCCCCGGGGGCGGACGAGGGACAGGGCCTCGGTGAGGGAGGCGGCGCTGCCCACGCAGTCGAAGACCACGTCGGCGCCCTCGGTGAGCCGACCGGCCAGCACCAGCGAGCCGGCCTGGCGCCGCACGGCGCGGGCCAGCTGGTCGGGTGGCACCACGTGGTCGGCACCGAGCGAGGTGGCCAGCTCGCGCTGGCGGGCGTGCTTCGCCCCGACCACGACGGTGCACGGCTCCGACGGCCGGACGAGCGAGTGGAGGGCGGCGACGGTGGTGAGACCGAGGGTGCCGGCGCCCACGACGGCGACGAGGTCGCCCCCGGCGACCCGGGCCGACAGCGCGGCATGGACCGCGCAGGCGGTCGGCTCGATCATGACGGCGTCCTGGTCCGTCAAGGTGTCCGGCACGGCGTGGAGCTGGCTGGCGTGGGCCATCAGCGGAGCGGTCGACCAGCCCCCGCCCGTGTCGGTGCAGAAGCCCGTCTGCAGACCCGGCTCGAGGGCGCCGAAGGCCAGGTTGCCGCAGAGCCCCGTGTGTCCCGAGCCGCACTGGGGGCAGAGGGGGTGGATGTGGCGGGGGGCACAGCCCAGCACCGGCTCGATCACGGCACGGGTGCCGGGGGCGAGCGCGCGGCCGGCGAAGTCGGAGCCCCCTTCGTCGAGCACGCCGACCACCTCGTGGCCGGGCACGAAGGGGAAGCTGACGAGGTCCTCGAAGTAGCGCGACGTGCGCCCGTCGAGCGTGGCCATGTCGGAGCCGCAGATGCCCGACAGCAGCGGGCGCAGCGGGTACCAGTCGTCCCCCGGGCGGTCCGGCGCCTCGGCGTCGAGCAGCTGCAGCGGACCGATGCCCGCGCCCCGGCCGGAGCCCAGCAGTGAGGCCACCCGCGACGCGGCGAAGCGCGGCACGTTGCGCTCGAGGACGAGCGCCTTCACCGCGGCACCTCCGCCGCCGTCCGACGTGCCTGACCGGCCCGGGCCGCCGGACTGGTGCGACCGCGCCGGGCGGCCCCGCGCCGGTCGACGGGCCCGAGGGGGAGCAGGGGCTGGCTGCCGCCTTCGGCCTGGTGCCACGTCTCGACGTGCCACCCGCGTCGTCGGGCGATGGCGGCCAGCTTGGCCTCCGGGTTGACGGCCACCGGGAAGCCGACGGCCTCGAGCATGGGCAGGTCGCTGGCCGAGTCGGCGTAGGCCATCGACTCCTCGAGGCGGAGCCCCTCGGCCTCGGCGTAGTCGGCCAGCACCAGGGCCCGGGCCTCGCCGATCGGCGGCAGTGTCTCGAGGCGCCCGGTGAACATGCCGTCCTCCACGCCGAGTTCGGCGCAGACGATCTCGTCGAACAGCGGGCGGAACGGCTCGACGACGAAGTCGAGCGCGCCGGTGATGAGGATCGTCCGGTGGCCGAGCGCCTGGTGGGCCCGCACCCGGGCGATGCCCGAGGGGAAGGACTTGGCCAGGAGCAGGTGGTGGAAGAGGTCCCATCCGTCGTCCCGCAGCCGGGCCTCGGGTGCCCCCTCATAGCGGCGGTAGAAGGAGCGGAGGAAGTCGCCCCGGTCGCGGCGGTCGAGGGCGAGCAGCTGCGGCGCCTCGGCCAGGAGGTCGGCGACGAAGGCGGCCCGCTCGCCGGGCGGCAGGTGCCGTGAGGCCAGCCAGGCGTAGGAGTCGACGACGTTCGAGGCGATGAGCGTGTTCTCGAGGTCGAAGGCGGCCACGTGCCGGTCGGGGGAGAGGATGTTCTTCCGGGCCCGGTCGGCGCGGTTGGTCTTGATCGACTTGCCGGGCGACGTGCGCACCCGGGCGTGCTCGATGATCGACGGCAGGTGGATCTCCCGGACGTAGGTCGTCCAGTCGATGGCGGCCGGGTCGAGGCAGAACGTGGCCCGGTCGTCCTCGTCCATCCGGTCCCACAGGGCCAGGAGCCGGTCGACCCGGTACAGCGCGTCCGTCTCGGTGTAGGCGCCGTAGAGCTCGACGTAGCCGAGGGCCCGGTCGGCCAGCAGGTGCTGCTCCTCGAGGGCGGCCATCCACTCGGCCTGCTTGCCCCGGATGGGCAGCGACCCGACGACCCGCTCGGCCAGCGACATCGCCTTGGAGGCCCGGGTCAGCTGGCGCTGCACCCGGCCCCGGCCCGGGAACGACCACTCGGGCACCACGATGGGCTGCCCGTCCTGGTCGTAGACGGGGTGCTCCTGGAACCAGGCGGTCACCAGCTCGACGAGCTTGCCGTAGCGGAACGGGTTCCGGACACCCGAGGCCACGTGGTACACCGACGGGCCGGCGTAGGCGTCCGCCGGGTCGTCGGAGGCGTCCGCCCGCAGGGCGTCGCCGGCCACGGCGATGATGGCGGCCACCACGAGGTCGACCGGGATCACGTCGGTGACGCCCTCGGGTACCCCCGGAAACTCGCGCAGCAGCCCACGGGCGTAGGAGATGATGATCGGCTCGGCCATCCGGAACCCGCGGATCCAACCCGGCCGCGGCTCGGCCAGCGCCGACTCGATGATCGACGGGCGGATGATGGTGATCGGCAGCACGTCGCCGAACTGGGTCACCAGGGCCCGTTCGCCGAGGGCCTTCGTGTACGGATAGGCGTCGGGCCAGCCGAGCGACTGGGCCCGGGCCTGGCCGATCTGGACCATCTGCTTCTTGACCCAGTCCTCGCGGAGGCGCTCGGCCCGCTCGGCGAGCAGGTGGAGGCCGGCACCGCCCAGCTCCTCGCGGGCCGCCTTGTGGAAGCCGGCCAGCCGCTCGGGCTGGCGGGACTCGGCCTCGGTGTCGCCGCGCTGCCGCCGCGCCGCTGTCACCTCACTCCGCCAGTCGACGTCGATGGTGAACGGATTGGCGTCGAGCAGCTCCTCCTTCGCCTCCCCCTGATGGGTGCTGGCCACGTAGGCGGTCGACACCGGCAGGAAGTGCACCGGTCCCCGGCGCCCGTCGGCTTCGGCCTGGGCGCGGGCCTCGACCACGGCGGCGGCCACGCGCGACGGTCCGAGCATGTTGACCTCGACCGCGGCGTCGAGCGGCGAGTCGAAGCTGACGCTGGCGGCCGAGTGGACGACGATGTCGCAGTGGGAGAGTGCCTCGAGGCCCTCGGCGTCGAGGCCCAGGCCGTCGGTGGCCACGTCGCCGGCCACGGCCGAGACCCGGGCGGCCATGGCGTCGTCGAAGCCGTCGCCGAGTTCGTCGCGCAGACGGTCGAAGCAGTCGTTCTTCAGGATCTC
>PMFY01000304.1 GCA_003157945.1 Acidimicrobiaceae bacterium
CTCCAGCTGAGCACGCCCATCCCGTACTGCTGGCAGACCGGCAGCAGGTCGGCCTCGATGCCGCGGGCGAGGATCGAGTACTGGGGCTGCTCTGTCCGGAACCGCTCGCGTCCCCGGCGTTCGGCCACCCAGTGCGACTCGACCACCTGGTGGGCCGGGAACGTCGAGCAGCCGGCGTAGCGGATCTTGCCGGCGTGGACGAGGTCGCTGAGCGCCCCCAGCGTGTCGTCGATGTCGGTCTCGGGCGACGGCCGGTGGATCTGGTAGAGGTCGATGTAGTCGGTGTCGAGGCGCCTCAGGCTGTGCTCGCACTCGGCGATCACCCATCGGCGCGAGTTGCCCTGGGAGTTCGGGTCCCCGGACATGGCGCCGTGCACCTTGGTGGCGAGTACGATGCCGTCGCGGTCGAGGCCCTTCAGCGCCTTGCCCACGATGACCTCGGACTCGCCGAAGGAGTACATGTCGGCGGTGTCGACGAAGTTGATCCCGGCGTCGACGGCCCGGTGGATGATGCGGATCGAGTCGTCGTGGTCCGGGTTGCCCCACGCCCCGAACATCATGGCCCCCAGGCACAGGGGGCTGACCTTCACACCGGTACGACCGAGGGTTCGATACTCCATGGGGCGATGGTAGCGGGGGGTGGCGGCCGCGCACCGGCGGCCTGGGACGGCGGTCAGCCGGTGACGAGCCCGTGGATGAGCTGGGCGTACAGGAGCAGGTGGCGGTCGCCGACGTAGTTGTCGACCACGTGGCGGTGGGCGTTGCGGCCGAACTCGGCCACCTCCTCGGGCCGCTCGAGCAGGCCCACCAGCGCGGCGGCGAAGGCGTCGAGGTCGGTGGGGTCGTCGAGGAGGATGCCGGTGCCGGGTACCACCTGGTCGATGATGCCGCCCACCCGGGAGGCCACCACCGGCCGGGCCTTCCACATGCCCTCGGCCACGGTGAGCCCGAACCCCTCGACCAGGCTCTTCTGGACGATGACGGTGGCGGACCGCTGCAGGGCGTTGACCATGGCGGCGTTCTCCTCCACGTCGTCCATGGGCAGGGTGACCAGGCGGATCCGCCGTCGCTTCGGGGCGGCGAGCGCCTCCCAGGCCGCCACGCACTCGGCGTAGACCTCGGCGCCCTCCGGGTCGTCGGTGACCCCGGCCACCGACGGGCCGACCAGCGCCAGGTGGGCGTCGACCCGCCCGGCCACCCCGGCGGCGAAGCCGTCCATCACCCCCTCCATGTCCTTCAGGTGGTCCCAGCGCGAGATCTGCACCACGAGGTTGTCCAGGAACCCGGACCCGTCGCCCTCCGCCACCACGGTGGCGGACCGGACGACCTCACCGGGGCTGCCGTCGCCCCGGAGGAAGCCGGCGGGCCCGTCGGTCGGGCCCGGGACCAGGCCGATGCGGGCGAGCATGGTCGGGAGGTTCCGCTCGGGCAGCCACTGGTTCTTCGGCGACAGGGGGTCGATGGACGGCGGGATGATCGACACCCGGTCGTCGGGGACCCAGTCGGGGACGTACTCCCGGCGCGAGAAGACGAACGCCGGGCACCCCTCGAGGTGGGGGCGGAGCACCGCCCAGGCCTCCTCGGTCCACCGGTTGTGGTGGTCGACGCCGACGTGGGACCGCCAGACCACCAGGGCCCCGGCCTCGGCCAGGGCCGGGGCCATGCCGGCCGTCTGGGGGTCGTGAAGGAGCACCACGTCACCGGGGCGGACCCGCTCCCGGAAGGAGGCGGCGTTGGCGGCGGTGACGGCGTCGTAGTGGGCGCGCTCGTCCGGTCCGAGGTGGCCGGCGTCGCCGGGGACCCCGTGGATGCGGTTGTGGATCCGCTTGGTGACGGCGAAGAACGCCTCGTCACCCTCGATGACCACCCACCGCGAGTCGATCCCGGCGCCGACGATGTAGCCCACCAGCACCTGGAGCATCTCGGCCACGCCACCCCCCGAGGCGGTGGAGTTGACGTTCCAGACGGTGGCGCCCTCGAGCCGGTGGCGGGCCTCGGCGGCCGCGGCCACCAGGAGGGCGAGCCGTTCGTCGCCGATCAGCGGGTGGAGGGCGTCCAGCGCCAGCGCCGGAACGTCGACCTCCTGGAGCTTCGACACGGCCTGACCCCTCCACTGCCCGGCAGGCACGCGCCGCCCGATGCACCCCGAGCCTACCGTCGCCGCCCCGGCGGCTCCGGGCACCCGGGAGCTCGCCGGGACCGTGTCCGGCCATCCCCGCCCGGACGCCGGCCACGGGGGCCGGTAGGGTGGGTCCCACCACCGCTCGGCGACCGGCCTGTGGAATCTCCGGTCACACAGAGCCCCATGCGCACAGGCGCTCCCGGAGGATCCGTGGATTCCCTTTCCGAAGCGCCCGGCCCCATGGCCGCGCTCGACCCTTCCCCGGCGGCCGGTCAGCCGGCCCCGGTGGTCCACGCCGCACAGAAGCTGGTCACCGTGGCCATCGTCTGCGGCCCGCTCGTCGCCCTGGGGGTGCTGCTCCCGTGGCTGTGGGGCCACGGCGTCAGCCTGACCGACGTGCTGATCGGCACGGTGTTCTACGTGGTGACCGGCTTCGGGATCACCATCGGGTTCCACCGGCTCTTCACCCACAACAGCTTCGTCCCCCGCCGCTGGCTGCGCATCACCCTGGCCATCGCCGGGACCATGGCCATCGAAGGTACGGTC
>PMFY01000134.1 GCA_003157945.1 Acidimicrobiaceae bacterium
GCTGACCGCCGTGGCCCTCGGCGAGGGATCGAGCTCGGCACTGCTGCGGGCCCTGAAGGCGGGGGAGGTGGTCGGGCTGGTCAGCGACCGGGACCTGGCGGGCAACGGCATCGAGGTGGAGTTCTTCGGCGAGCGCACGACCCTTCCCGGCGTTGCCGCCACGCTGGCGCTGCGGACCGGTGCGCCCCTGGTGCCGGTCGTGGTCTTCTCGGGCCCGGGGAATTGGCACACTGGCGTGGTGCATGCGCCGATCGACACCACCCGTCGCGGTTCGTTGCGCGAGGACGTCGGACGGGTCACCCAGGAGCTGGCCGCCACCTTCGAGCACGACATCCGCAGTCGCCCCGAGCAGTGGCACCTCTACCAGCCCAACTGGCCGAGCGACCCGCGATGAGGATCGCCATGGTCTCGCCCTATTCGCTGTCGCGCCCCGGGGGTGTGCAGGGGCAGGTCGTCGGATTGGCCCGCGTGCTGCGGACGAGAGGACACGAGGTGACCGTGGTGGCGCCGGCCACCAACCAGAGCGGCACCGGTGGGAAGACCACCACCGGCACGCTGACGACGTCGGCGGCGACCACCGCCAGCGGGTACCCGGCCACCGCCGTCCAGGGGTATCCCGCCGACACGGTGATCTGGGCCGTCGCCGATCACGGCCTGTCGTTCCGACCCGATCTCGTCGTGTCGGGCATCAACTTCGGCCAGAACATCGGACCGCTGGCCGCCCTGTCGGGCACCGTCGGTGCCGCCCGCCGGGCGGTCACGCTCGGCATCCCGGCCCTGGCCGCCAGCCAGGGTGCCGACGACGGAGCCGGCCCCGACTTCGCCGAGGCCGTGCCCCTGGTCGAGCACTGGGTGACGGAGCACCGGGCCGCCCTGCTGTCCCCCGCCGCCGGGTCGGCGCCGCTGCAGGCCAACCTCAACGTGCCCACCTGCACGCCGCACCCGGTGCGGGGCCCGGCGACCACGGTGATGGCCGCCTCCGGCGACGCGGCGGCCACGACGACCGTCGACTGCACGTCGACCTCGACGACCTACTCGGACGACCTCCAGGCGTTCGAGATCGGCTTCGCCACGCTGACACCGCTGTACCCGCCCGCGGGGTAGGAGCCGGGACGATCGACGATCGACGGTCGGTCGCTCCGACCGGGTGCCGTGCCCCTCACCCGGGAGACGACGGGAGCTCGGGGATCCAGCGCTTCATGAACTCGTCGAACATCGGGACCGTGAACTCGATCTCCCCCCAGCGCGGCGAGTAGCACAGCGCCCGGCGCAGCAGCCCCTCGCGGACGAACCCGAGGTCGGTCGTCGACCGACCGAGGAGGGCGGCGACGTCGCCCGACCGGACGGGTCCCGGGCCCAGCTCGGCCATGGCCCGGAGGTAGGAGCGCTCGGGGTCGCTGGTCCGGCCGGACCGGACCCGGAAGAACCCCTCGTCCAGCTCGGCGGTGGCCACGGGGATGCTCCGTTCGACATCGTCGAGGGTGATCACCCCGGGACCGTCCGCCACGTCCCAGGCCTGCTTGCCGAACTCCTGGAGGAAGTAGGGGAACCCGCGGGTGACCTCGAGCACGCGCCCGAGGGCGCGCTCCTCCCAGGCGACACCCTCGTCGGCCGCCGGCACGACCAGGGCCTCCCGTGCCGCGTCACCCTCCAGCGAGCCGATGGTCGGGAAGGTGAACATCCGCTCGGCGTAGGACTTCGCCTCGCCGGTCAAGGTGGCGAGGGACGGCAGACCGGCGCCGGCGATGGTGATGGGGAGTCGGAGCTGGGAGGCCCGGTGGAGGCCCATCACCAGCGCCTCGAGCGTCGGCTGGGCGACGTAGTGGAGTTCGTCGATGGTGAGCAGGACACCCGTGCCGTGGTCGCGGGCCACCTCGCCCAGTTCGACGAAGAGACCGGCGAGGTCGGTCCCGAGGTCGCCGGAGTCGGCCGGCCCGGCGACGGCGTCGACGTCGATCGTGAGCTCGGGTCCGTCGGGGAGCTTGAGGTTGAACGCCTTGAGGACCCCGAGTGCCCGCACGATGCGCTCACCGATCCGTCGCTTCGCGTCCATCGACAGGAGCACCCGGCGGAACCCCGAGGCCAGGCGGGGGGCGAGCTTGCCGTCCTCACCGACCTCGATGTGCTCGTGGAAGTAGCCCCGGCCCCAGGCGCACTGCTCGAACTCGTTGAGCATCACCGTCTTGCCGACCCCGCGGAGCCCGGTCAGGAGCTGGCTGCGGCCGTCCCGACCGAGCAGGAGCCGCTGCAGGGCGACGTCCAGGGCGTCGATCTCGCGGTCCCGGCCCACCAGTGCGGGGGGACGGGTGCCGGCGCCCGGGCTGTACGGGTTCCTGACGGGGTCCATGCCCCGAGTGTATCGGCCGATGGTGCATTTATAGTGAATTCACTCTAAATAGGGCATTTCCCTGTACACGGCCGCTCGACCCCGGCCGGGCCGGCGCCGGAAAGGCAGCTGACGGACCGTCAGACAGCGCACTATCCTCAGCCGGTGTCCGCCGGTGCGGACCACGGATCTCGGACCAGGGAGTAGGCACGTGACGATCACCCCTCCAGCCGACCTGCACATCGGGCTGACCGACGGCACCTTCTACGGCGGCGACCCCTTTCCGGCGTTCGCCTGGATGCGCGACGAGGCACCGGCGTACTTCGACGAAGCCGCCGGGGTGTGGGGCATCACCCGCTACGCCGACGTGAAGGAGATCTCGAAGGACCCCGAGACCTTCTCCAACGCCGGGGGGATCCGGCCCGAGACCCCGGCACTGCCGATGATGATCGACTTCGACGCCCCCGAGCACGTCCGGCGCCGCCGCCTTGTCAGCGAGGGCTTCACCCCCAAGCGCATCCGGGAGAGCGCGGACGGTGTGCGCACCGTCTGTGACGCCATCCTCGACACGGTCTGCGAGCAGGGGCACGCCGACTTCGTCCGGGACATCGCCGCGCCGCTGCCGATGATCGTCATCGGCGACATGCTGGGCGTGGCGCCCGAGGACCGGGACTCGCTCCTGCGCTGGTCGGACGACATGGTCAAGGCGCTGGGCTCGCCGGACCCGACGGCCATGGACGCCGCGGCGGTGGCGGCCATGGAGTACGCCGAGTACATCACCGCGGTGGTCGAGCAGCGCCGGCGCGACAACCAGTCCGATGACCTGGTCGGCACCCTCGTCCACGCCGACATCGACGGCGACCGGCTCGACGAGTCCTCGCTCATCTACGAGACACTCCTCATCCTGATCGGGGGCGACGAGACGACGCGCCACGTCCTGAGCGGCGGCATGTACGAGCTGCTCACCCATCCCGAGCAGTTCGCGCTCCTGGCCGCCGAACCCGACCGGCGCCAGCTCGGCATCGAGGAGATGCTGCGCTGGGTGTCGCCGATCAAGAACATGGCCCGCACGGCCACCCGCGACGTCGAGCTCCACGGCCGGACCATCCAGGAGGGCCAGAAGCTCCTGCTGCTCTACCCGTCGGCCAACCGGGACGAGCGCAATTTCGACGATCCGGAACGCTTCGACGTGACCCGCACGCCGAACGACCACATGGCGTTCGGCTTCGGCGCCCACTTCTGCCTGGGCAACCGCCTCGCCCGCCTGGAGCTGGCCACGATGGTCGACCGCCTCTTCGAGCGCCTGCCCGACCTGGCCCTGGCCACCGACGCCGAGCCGCCGAAGCGGAACGCCAACTTCGTGTCCGGCATCGAGTCGTTGCCGGTCACCTTCACCCCGACCGCCCCCGTGGGGGTCACGGCCTGATGGCCCGGCCGCCCGTCCTCGACGCGGCGGCGCTCGACGCCGCCCTCGCCGGACCCGGTGCGCCCGACTGGGAACTGGTCGACGGTCAGCTCGTGAAGGTCGTCGAGTGCGCCAGCTTTCCCGGCGCCCTCGACTTCGTGGTGGCCGTCGGCCGACTGGCCGAGGAGGCCGACCACCATCCGGACATCGACATCCGGTGGCGGACGGTGCGCCTCGCCCTGGTGACCCATGACGCCGGCGGGATCACCGAACTCGACCTGGCCCTGGCCCGGGCGGTCGACGCCCTGGGGGACGGGACCCCGTAGGGCCCCGCCCCCAGGGCGGGCGACCGGGCGGACGGTCGGCTCAGTAGCCGCCGCCGCACCCGTTCTGGTCGGGGGCCCAGTCGGGGTTGCCGTAGTAGTAGGTGGCGAAGGCCACGGCCACCCGGATCTGCTGGAGCGGCGTGGCGTAGGCGGCGTTCGACGGGAACCCGAAGGTGTTGAACTGGTTCCAGTTGGCCCGGCTCATGCCGAGACCACCGGCGAACACGGAGCCGTTGACGCTCCAGTCGCCACCCTCCTCGCACATGTTGACCTTGTACCAGGCGTTGATCTGGTACTGCGACAGGCCGTAGTCGACGACCGGGGCCGGTGCGGGCGGCGGCGGGGGCGG
>PMFY01000271.1 GCA_003157945.1 Acidimicrobiaceae bacterium
ACCTGGGTGTAGACGGCGTGCTTGCGGTCGATCATCGAGTACGGGGCGGAGCGCTGCTCGGCGAAGTGGACGACGGTGTCCGGCTCGAACGAGGCGAGGGTCGCACTGAAGAAATCGGCGTCCGTCAGGTCACCCACGAAGACGTCGATCTCGTTGCCCGACACCTCGTGCCAGCGGCGGACCCGCTGCTGGAGACCGACGATGGGGATCAGCGAGTCGACCCCCATCTCGAGGTCGTACCCACGTCGGGCGAAGTTGTCGACCACGCCGACCCGATGACCCTTGCGGGACAGGTAGAGCGCAGTGGGCCAGCCGAGATAGCCGTCTCCTCCGAGTACCAGGATGTTCACGCGGTCGCTCCCTTTTCTGCCCGGGGCCTGATCTGCCCGGTGCCGTGCCGTACTCCCGAGACGAACGTCAACCGGGGAGTGCGGGCACCTCTGTTTCTAGCGGATCCACCTTGGAATCGCCTGAGAATTGCAACACGACCGTAATACTGGGACCGGGTCCGACACGAATCGGCGCGGTCCTCCACCCCTCCCGGACCGGGTGGGCGGGTGTCGTCACACGGGGACGTCGGCCCCCGGGTCCCCCGCCACCGGCGCCGTGCGCACCAGTTCCGTGGCCTGCAGCGGGCGGGGTGCGGCCTCCACCGGGACCGGTGGGGGGATCGGCTGCTCCCCCCCGCCGACCACCCCCATCTCCACGAACCGCCGGGCGGTGACCAGCACCCGTCCTTCCAGCGAGCCGATCGCCCGGTTGTAGGCGGTGACCGCCCCGTTCAGGCTGCGGCCGACGCCGGCCATGTGGTCCCCGAGCACCGAGATCCGCTCGTAGAGCTGCGCCCCCAGCACCTGGACCTGCCGGGCGTTCTCGGTGAGCGACTCCTGCTGCCAGCCGTAGGCGACGGCCCGCAGCAGGGCGATGAGCGAGGTCGGCGTGGCCAGCAGGACGTGGTTGGCCACCGCGTACTCCATGAGGCCCGGCTCGTGCTCCAGGGCGGCGGTCAGGAGCGGGTCACCGGGGATGAAGGCGACGACGAACTCGGGAGACGGGTCGACGCGCTTCCAGTACTCCTTCTTGGCCAGGGCGTCGACGTGGGCTTTCACCTGGCGGCCGTGCGCGGCGAGGTGGGCCCGACGGACCCCCTCGTCGTCCGCCTCGTTGGCATCGAGGAAGGCCTGCAACGGCACCTTGGCGTCGACGGCCACGTTCTTGCCGCCCGGCAGGTGCACCACCATGTCCGGGCGCAGCCGTCCGGCGTCCCCGTCGGACGTGACCTGCTCGGAGAAGTCGCAGCGCTCGAGCATGCCCGCCATCTCCACCACCCGGCGGAGCTGGAGCTCGCCCCAGCGTCCCCGGGTCTGGGGACTGCGCAGGGCGGTCACCAGGTTGCGGGTCTCGCGCTCGAGCCGCTCGTGGGAGCCGGTCAGTTGCCGCATCTGCTCGGTCAGTGCCGTGTAGGCCCCCTGCCGCTCCACCTCGAGGCGGCGTACGCCCTCGTCGTACCGGCCGAGCTGCTCCACCAGGGGCGCCAGCAGCCGGGTGATCTCCTCCTGGCGCCGGGACAGGTCGCCCTCGGCCGCCCGGTGGGTCTCCCCCAGGCGGGTGTCGGCGAGCTGCAGGAACTGGTCCGAGTTCCGCCGGAGCGCCTCGGACGAGAGCCGGGCGAATTCGCCCGTCAGCTGGCGTCGCACCTCGTCGGCGGTGGCGGCGCGCTCCTCGGCCGCCTGCCGGGTGCGGGCCAGCTCGGCCTCGAGCCGGGCCTGGGTGGTGCGCGAACGGGTCGACTGGCCCGAGCGGACGAGCAGCCCGACGAGCAGGCCCAGGACGCAGCCGGTGGCCAGTCCGATGAGGAGTCCGGTGAGCATGGTGGTTCCTCCCCCGTGGCGGGCGGGCCCGCCGGGGTGGCGGGGCGACCGGCACGGTCGCCGCGGAGCGTACCGACAGGGTGCGACAACGCCGGAGCGCCGTCGGCGCCTGAGGGCCGGGCCCCCTGTGTCACGATGGTCCGATGCACCGGGTCGTCGTCGTCGGAGCCGGATTCGGCGGGCTGTCCGCCGCCCGCTCCCTCATCGGCAAGCCGGTCGAGGTGACCGTCGTCGACCAGCGCAACTTCCACACCTTCCAGCCACTCCTCTACGAGGTCGCCACGGCCGGCCTCGACTCGGGCGACGTGGCCTACCCCATCCGGGTCATCTTCGGGAAGGCCGACAACGTCACCTTCCGGATGGCCACCGTGACCGGCGTGGACTGGGACCGGCGCGAGGTGCTGGTGGCCGACTCGGCCCCGCTCCCCTTCGATTCGCTGATCGTGGCCAGCGGCGCCACGGCCAGGTTCTTCGGCATCCCGGGGGCCGCGGAGCACAGCTTCCCCCTCTACACGCTGACCGACGCACGCCGGCTGCGCGACCACATCCTCCGGCGGCTCGAGGACACCGACGCCCACCCCGAGGGCGCCGCCGCCCGGGGGGAGCTCACGTTCGTCGTGGTGGGGGGCGGCCCCACCGGCGTGGAGGTCGCCGGTGCGCTGGCCGAGCTGCTCGACGTGGCCGTCCGGCACGACGGCTTCCGGTTCGACCGCTCGGCCGGCCGGATCGTCCTGGTCGACGCCCTGGACCGCCTGCTGACCCCGTTCCGCGAGTCGGCCGCCGACTATGCGGCGGGCACCCTGCGGGGCCGGGGCATCGAGCTCCGGCTGGGCAGCCACGTCAAGGCGGTGCGCGCCGACGCGGTCGAGCTCGACGACGGCACTCTCATCCCGACACGCACCGTGGTGTGGGCCGGCGGCGTGACCGTCGAGGGCACGGTCGTGGGGGACATCGACGCACCGACCGGCCCGAACGGACGCCTCGTGGTCGACCACCACCTGGCCGTGCCCGACCACGTCGGCGTCTGGGGGGTCGGCGACGCCGCCGCGGTGCTGTGGGGCGGGTCCGGGCCGGAGGCCGACTCCGTCTGCCCGCAGGTCGCCCAGGTGGCACTCCAGTCGGGCGCGCACGCGGCCCGCCAGATCCTGGCCCGGCTCGACGACCGGCCGACCGCACCCTTCGCCTACCGGGACAAGGGGATCATGGCCACCATCGGTCGTCGGGCGGCCATCACCCAGTTCCGCAGTGGACGGGTGGTGCGGGGCACGCTCGGGTGGCTGGCCTGGCTGGGCCTGCACCTCGTGTACCTGATCGGCTTCCGCAACAAGATCGTCGTCTTCATCAACTGGTCGTGGCGCTACCTGTCGTGGGGGTCCGGACCCCGGATCATCGTGAGCGAGGAGTCCGTCCCGTCCCTCGACGACGGCGCCGGACCGGGCGCCGCCTGACGCACGGTCCCCGACGCGCCGACGCCCGGTGAGCGCCGGCGATCGCAGGGATACGGTGGAGGGATGGAGTCACCCCTTGAGCAGATCGACAGGAAGGTCCTCCAGCTGTTCGCGCTCGTCGGCGACTCGGTGTCGGGTGCCACCCACGCGCTGCTGGCCGGTGACCGCGAGGCGGCGAAGGCGCTGGCCGACCGCGACGAGGTGGTCGACTCCCTCTGCCACGACATCGAGGAGCTCACCCTGCAGCAGCTCACGGTGGCCGGCATCACCTCCCCCAGCCAGCTGCGCTACCTCGTCACCGTCATCCGCATGCTGCCCGACCTCGAGCGCAACGGCGACCTGGCCGAGCACGTGGCGCGGCGGGCCGCCCGGGGCCTCGGCGCCGAGCTCTCGGCCCGGAGCCGTGGCCTGCTCGAGCGCATGGGCGAGGTGGCCGTGCACATGTGGCGGGCCACCACCGACGCCTACGCCGAGCGAGAGCCGTCCGGCTGGGCCCTGGTCGACGACCTCGACGACGAGATGGACGACCTCCACGTGAGCCTGACGGTCGAGGTCGTGGCCGGCACGATGCCGCTGCCCGTGGCCGTCGAGCTGGCCCTCCTCGCCCGGTTCTACGAGCGGTTCGGCGACCACGCCGTCAACCTGGCCAAACGGGTGGCCGTGCTGTCGCGGTCGAACCTCGTCACCGGCGACTGACCGGCCGGACGCCGCGTCAGGCGACGATGCCGAGGCGCAGCAGCGACTCGGCGATCTGCACCGCGTTGAGGGCGGCGCCCTTGCGCAGGTTGTCGCCGCTCACGAACAGCGCCAGCGCACGGGGTGCCCCGTCCGCCTCACGGATGCGCCCCACCAGCGTCGGGTCGATGCCCGTCGCCCGGCGGGGCGTCGGCAGGTCTGAGAGCTCGACGCCCGCGGCCCCGTCGAGGAGTTTGGTGGCTTCGTCCGGTGCGAGGGGTCCGGCGAACTCGGCGACGATGGCCAACGAGTGCCCGGTGAAGACCGGGACCCGCACGCAGGTGCACGTCACGGCCAGGTCCGGGATACCGAGGATCTTGCGGCTCTCGTCCCGGAACTTCTGCTCCTCGTTGGTCTCGCCCGAGCCGTCGTCGACGAGCGACCCGGCGATCGACAGGACGTTGTGGGCGATCCGGTCGGGGAAGACCGAGGCATCGGGCCCGGACACGGCCCGGCCGTCGAAGGTGAGGGCGGCCGCGCCGTCGACCGTCGCCCGGAGCTGCTCGTCGAGCTCGGCCACGCCGGCGAGGCCCGAGCCGGACACCGCCTGGTAGGTCGAGACCACCAGACGGGTGAGCCCGGCGGCGTCGTGCAGCGGCTTCAGCACCGGCATGGCCACCATGGTCGTGCAGTTGGGGTTGGCGACGATGCCCTTGGTGATGGCGCGCAGCGTCGACTCGTTGACCTCGGGGACCACCAGGGGCACGTCCGGGTCCATGCGCTAGGCCGACGAATTCTCGATCACGATTGCCCCGGCGTCGGCGAACCGCGGGGCGAGGTGGCGCGACGCGGTGGCGCCGCTCGAGAAGAGGGCGATGTCGATACCCGAGGGGTCGGCGACCGCCGCGTCCTCGACCACCACGTCGGCACCCCGGAAGGCCAGGGTGCGCCCGGCCGACCGCGCCGAGGCGAAGAGTCGGAGCTCGTCCACGGGGAAGCCGCGCTCCTCCAGGATCGCCTGCATGACGGTGCCCACCTGGCCCGTCGCTCCCACCACTCCGATGCGCATGGCGTCCAGTCTACGGGGGACCGGGGCGGCGGGCCGCGCCGGATGGTGCGGTCAGGCCAGGCCGAACGCCGCGTGCAGGGCCCGCACGGCGTCCTCCGCCTGCCCGGCGCGGATGAGGCACGAGATCCGGATCGACGAGGTCGAGATCATCTCGATGTTGATGCCGGTGGCGGCCAGCGACTCGAAGGTGAGTGCGGTCACCCCCGGGTGGGTCTTCATGCCCACGCCGATCAGCGACACCCGGGCCACGTCGTCGTCGCTCACCACGCCGGTGGCACCGAGTTCGGACACCAGGCCCTCGCAGACCTCCGTGCTGGCGGGCAGGTCGGCCTCGGGGATGGTGAAGGAGATGTCGGTGGTCCCGTGCAGGGAGATGTTCTGCACGATCATGTCCACGTTGATGTTCCGGTCGGCCAGGCCGCGGAAGAGCTTGGCCGCGAGGCCCGGCTTGTCGGGGACCCCGGTGACCGTGACCTTGGCCTCGGACAGGTCGTGGGTGACGGCGGTGACGACGGCCTGTTCCATCTGGGCATCCTCCTCCTCGACCCACGTGCCCGACTCCCAGGTGAAGCTCGAGCGGACGTGGAGCCGGACGTTGTGGTTCCGGGCGAATTCGACCGAGCGGAGTGCGAGCACCCGACCGCCGGTCGCGGCCATCTCCTGCATTTCCTCGTAGCTGACCCGGTGCAGCTTGCGGGCCTCGGGGACGATCCGGGGATCGGTGGTGAACACGCCGGAGACGTCGGTGTAGATCTCGCAGGCGTCCGCACCGAGGGCGGCGGCGAGGGCGACGGCCGTCGTGTCGGAGCCGCCGCGGCCGAGGGTCGTGACCTCGCGCTCGAGGGACATGCCCTGGAACCCGGCCACCACCGGCACCCCGCCGGCGGCCAGGGTGGTGCGCAGGCGGTCGCCGCGCACCTCGAGGATCTTGGCCCGGGTGTGGACGGCGTCGGTGATCATGCCGGCCTGGCTGCCGGTGAAGGACACCGCCTCCACGCCGAGCTCCGCCAGGGCCATGCAGAGCAGGGACATGGTGATGCGCTCGCCGGAGCTGAGCAGCATGTCGATCTCCCGCTCGGGCTGGACGGAGCTCACGTCACCGGCCAGCCGGACCAGGTCGTCGGTGGTCTTGCCCATGGCGCTGACCACCACCACGACGTCGGTGCCGGAGCGCTTGGTCCGGGCCACGTGGTCGGCCACGGCGCGGATGCGGTCGGCGTCCCCGACCGACGTGCCTCCGAACTTCTGGACCACGAGCGACATGGTCCGCAAGGCTACAACCCGGCGCCCGGGGTCCCGGCTGGTCCGGGACCGCACCGGACGGACGGTCGCGTGGCCGGGCGGGCGGCCGCTCCGGCGGGGTCGACCGGACCGGCTACCCTGCAGGACCGTGGGAACCGAGAAACGTGAACGTCAGAAGGCCGGTCGCCAGGCCCGTCGCGAGGCGGAGCTGAAAGTCGCCAAGCGCAAGCGGGGGACGCGCCGCGTCCTCTCCATCGTCGTGGTGGCCGTCGTCGTGGTGGGGATCTCCTGGTTGATCTTCGGCCGCCACAGCAAGGCGACCACCGCACCGACCACGACCACGTCGACGACGTCGGCGTCGTCCGCCCAGCTCACCGCCGACGAGGCGTCCAAGGCCGCCGGTTGCCCGGCCAGCCCGTCGACGACCCTGCCCAGCCCGCAGTTCTCGACGCCGCCCATGACCGTCGACCCGTCGAAGACCTACACGGCGACCATCAAGACCGACCTCGGCACGATCGTGGCGACGCTCGACGCCAAGGCCGACCCGGTGGCGGTCAACAGCTTCGTCTTCCTGGCGGACAAGAAGTACTACAACTGCCTCACCTTCCACCGGGTCATCCCCCAGTTCATGAACCAGACGGGCGACCCCACCGGGACCGGCGGCGGCACGGTCGGCTACACCGTCCAGGGTGCGGTGCCGGCCACCGCCAACCCCCAGTACCCGATCGGCTCGCTGGCCATGGCCAAGACCTCCGCCGCACCGGCCGGCACCACCAGCAACCAGTTCTTCATCGTGGCCGGGCCCGAGGGCGAGTCGCTCCCGCCCGACTACGCCCTGTTCGGCCAGGTCACCTCCGGACAGAGCGTGGTCGACGCCATCAACGCCGACGGCGACTCCAGCGACGACGGCACGCCGCCCAAGGTGACCCACCGCATGCTGTCGGTGACGGTCACCGAGTCCTAGACGCACTCCGGGACGGGCATCCGTCCACCCCGGCTCCCGACCCACCAGGAGGTGGACCATGGCCCCCGAGGCCCCCGCAGCAGACGGCTCCAGCCCGAAGACCCAGCGGTTCGACGCCGCGCCGCCGATGATCATCGACCCGACCAAGACCTACACGGCGGAGATGCTGACCAACAAGGGCTCGCTGACCATCTCGCTCGACCCCATCGGGGCCCCCCGGACCGTCAACAACTTCGTCTTCCTGGCCCGCTGGCACTACTACGACGGGATCGTCTTCCACCGCATCATCCCGGGCTTCATGTGCCAGGGCGGTGACCCCGAGGGCTCGGGACGCGGCGGCCCCGGCTACCGCTTCGAGGACGAGCTGCCCATGCCCGGCCGGTACGAGATCGGCTCCATCGCCATGGCCAACGCGGGCCCGAACACCAACGGCAGCCAGTTCTTCATCGTGAGCGGCCCCGACGGCGTCGGCCTGCCGCCCCAGTACTCGCTGTTCGGCAAGGTCGTGCGCGGCCTCGACGTGGTCAAGGCCATCGAGTCGGTGGGCAGTCGCTCGGGCGCGCCGACCGAGCCCGTGATCATCGAGTCGGTGACCGTCACCGAGGGCGACTGAGTCACCCGGGGCCGGCCGGAGGGGGTGACCGCCCCCGGCCGGACGACCGCTCAGGCGGGCAGGGCGGCGAGCCCCTCGGAGGCGGGCGCTCCGTCCAGGAACACCGCCACCGAGCCGGTGCCCGCCGAGCGCCAGGACCCGTCCGGATCCCGGATGAGCGCCGTCCGCTCCGGAATGCCGACCACCGGCGTGTCCCTCGGGGCGAGCAGCACCGAACGGTGCATCTTCTCCCCCGTGCCGTCCTCGGCGGCGTCGCCGAAGTGGGGCACCACGGCGACCCCGTCGATGAGCCCGAGTCCGATGGTCAGGCCGCCCCCGCGGGCGTCCACCATCGGGTCGGTCAGGGCCATGGCCGCCCCCGACGAGCCGACCACCACCGCCCCACCGCGCCAGGCCGCCACCAGGGCGTCCCAGACGGCGGACTTCTTCAGCACGCTGCGGATGTGCATGGGGGAGCTTCCGGCCAGGTAGATCAGGCGGGCCCGACGCATGATGTCGGCGGCACCGTCGTTCTCGGCGTCGGCCCGGGTCAGGACCATGAGGCCCTCGACGGCGCCGCCCAGCGGCTCGAACCAGGCACCGGCCCGGGCCACCAGGCGCTCGGGGTGCTCGTAGGCGGCCGCCGTCGGGAGCACCACCACCTCGTCGGCGCCGGAGGCCGCCAGGAGCTCGGCGTCGAACGAGCAGCCGGGCTGCCACTCGCCGCCGCCGACCAGGGCGACGGGTCCGGGGGTGTCGGGGGTCTCGGCCATGGCGGCCACTGTAGGGGTCACGGCCGGGATCCGACCACCGGCGATCCGCCCGGCGGCGGAAGGCTTCCGGCTCAGTCGCCGTCCGGGGTGACGGGGGCCGGCAGGGCCCCGTCGCGGTGCATCAGGCGGCCCATGGCATCGCACACCTCGACCGACAGGGCGAGCGAGTCGGCCAGGATGCCCATCCCGAAGAAGCCGTGGACCATGTCGTCGTAGCAGCGGTACCCGACCTCGACGCCGGCCGCCTCGAGGTCGCGGGCGTAGGCCGCGCCCTCGTCGCGCAGGGGATCGAACCCGGCGGTGACGACGAGGGCGGGGGCCACCCCCCGCTTGTCCTCGGCCAGCAGGGGCGAGGCCCGCCACGACTCCCAGTCATGTCGGTCGGGGAGGTAGTGGGCCCGGTAGGCCTCCATGGAGGCCTTGGACAGCAGGAACCCCTCGGCGAACGCCGTCACCGACGGCGAGTCGAGCCGGGCGTCGAGGGCCGGGTACACGAGACCCTGGGCGACCGGCGCCGGCACCACCACCGGCGGCAGCGGTTTGCCGCCGGCGGATTCGGTTTCGATCGATTGCATCAGCGCTTCGGCTTCCGCGTTACGGCCTTGCGACTCGAGCCAGCGCGGCGACTCCGGGAGATTCTTGCGCAGATACCAGACGATCAGCGAGCCGA
>PMFY01000045.1:0-2128 GCA_003157945.1 Acidimicrobiaceae bacterium
GGCCGCCGCCGCGGTGGCGCGACGTCTTGCGGCCGTGGTTGTTGCGGCCGCCGGTGCGGGGCTTGGGGGCCAGCAGCGACTTCTCGGGACGGTCCGTGGTGAGCTCGGCGAAGTCCGAGACGGTCTGGAACCGGCGGCCGGCGCTGGTGGGCTTTCGTGATCGCAATGCCATGGTGGAACCCGGTCTCTCAGTTCTCGAACNNNNGGGTCGACCACGAAGACGTAGACGTTGTCGTCCATCAGGGAGTACGACTTCTCGGACACGACGGGCCGGATCAGGACGTTGTGGGGATCCCTCACGACTCGCTCCCTTCTGCCTCGTCGGCGATCTCGACGGTCTCGGTCTCGGTGACACCGGTCACCTCGCCGTCCTCGTCGAGCGTGATGTCGACGGTGGTCTCGACGACGCCGAGCACCTCACCGTCGTCACCCAGGACCTCGTCCACCTCGGTCTCGACGATCTCGGTCACGTGGCCCTTGCCGTCGGTGACGATGTCGACCTCGGTCTCCACGACCTCGACGGCGTGGCCGGACTCATCCTCCACCACGTCGATCTCGACGGCGGAGAACACCTTCGGTGTGCCCGGCAGGGTCTCGTCGGTGAACACGACCCAGTCGTTGACGAGGATGTCGTAGGCGTTGAGCTCACCCTCGAGGATCACCTGCACGTGCGGGAGGTTGCCGAACGAGCGGTCGGCCACGAAGTCGTCCTCGGTGAGGACGACGAGCACGCGGCCCTCGAGCTCGAGCGCCCGCAGGGCGGCGACGGCGGCCTTGGTGCTGGGCGCCTCGAACGACCACTGGTCGACGAGCGCCACGTTGCCCAGGGCGGCCCGGTCCGACAGGGCGGAGCGCAGGGCCAGCGCCTTCATCTTCTTGGGGGTCTTCTGGGCGTAGGAGCGCGGCTTCGGCCCGAGGGCGACGCCACCACCGACCCACACGGGTGAGCGGCTGGAGCCGGCGCGGGCACGGCCGGTGCCCTTCTGGCGGAAGGGCTTGATGCCGCCACCGCGGACCTCGGAGCGGGTCTTCGTCGACTGGGTGCCGGCGCGGGCGGCGGCCAGCTGGGCGGTCACCACCTGGTGGAGCACGGCCTGGTTGGGCTCGATGCCGAACGTGTCGGGGTCGAGGTCGACCTCGCCGAGCTCGGCGCCGTCGATCGAGCGACGGGTGACGGTGCGGTGCTGGGGCGCCGGGCGCAGGAAGCGTCGGATCTCGGCCGGGCTGGCCGTCTCGAAGTCGATGGTCTCGGTCACTTGCCGCCTCCCTTGACTGCCGGGGCCTTGACGGCGTCGCGCAGCACGACCATGCCGCCGCGGGGTCCGGGGACGGCGCCCTTCACGAGCACCAGCTCGCGCTCCGGGTCGGCCTGGATGACCTCGAGGTTCAGGGTCGTCACCTGCTGGCCACCCATGCGGCCGGCCATCCGGGTGCCCTTGAACACGCGGCCCGGGGTGGCGCAGGCGCCGATCGAGCCCGGTACCCGGTGGGCCTTGTGGTTACCGTGGCTGGCGCCCTGGCCCTTGAAGTTGTGGCGCTTCATGCCGCCGGCGAAGCCCTTGCCCTTGGACACGGCGGTGGCGTCCACCAGCTCACCGGCCTGGAGCAGGTCGCACGTCAGCTGCTGGCCGACCTCGTACTCCGAGATGTCGTCGATGCGCAGCTCGACCAGGCGGCGGCCCGGGTCGACCCCCGCCTTGTCGTAGTGACCCTGCTCGGGCCGGGTCAGGGTGTTGGCGCGGCGGTGGCCCCACGTGACCTGCAGCGCGGCATACCCCTCCGACTCGGGGGTCTTGACCTGCACGACCCGGACCGGCGCGACGCGCAGGACCGTCACCGGGATCGCCCGGTTCTGGTCGTCCCAGATCTGTGTCATTCCGACCTTTTCGCCCACGATCGCCTTGGTGGCCACTGGAGCTTCTCCGTCTCGACTCTTCGCTCTTGCTCGACACCGGTGGGTGCCGATCCTGTGCTGCTGGTCCTGCTCGGCCGGGATGACCGGCCGGAGGCTCCCCCGTCGGGCGCACGGCGCCCACGGGGATGCTCCACTGGTACTCCCCCGGGTCAGACCGGGCGGGTGAGGCGCCTGCCGACTCGCATCGGCTGGCACGCAGACGCTCCGCTCGGA
>PMFY01000045.1:2201-2865 GCA_003157945.1 Acidimicrobiaceae bacterium
AGCCGCTTGTGGACCCGCATCTCGAAGTGCTCCCGGCTGTCCTTGTACTTGTGCGGGGACCGGATCACCGTGTAGCGGTGCTTCTCGGTGGGCAGCGGCACGGGACCCAGGACCTTCGCCTGGGTGCGCAGCACCGTCTGCACGATCTTCTCGGTCGACTGATCGAGGATCTCGTGGTCGTACGCCTTCAGGCGGATGCGGATCTTCTGACGGGGGCCCTCAGCGGCCATGGGGTAACAGCGTCCTCTCGTGGATGTGCGGTATCGGGCGGGTGACTACTCGAGGATCTTGGTGACCCGGCCCGAGGCCACGGTGCGACCACCCTCGCGGATGGCGAAGCGCAGGCCCTCGTCCATGGCGANNCGGTAGTTGGTGAAGAACGGCTTGTGCCGGCCACCCTCGTCCTTGTTCAGCACGTAGACGGTCGCCTCGAACTTGGTGTGGGGGGTGATGGAGCCGGGCTTGCACAGCACCTGGCCCCGCTCCACCTCCTCCTTCTTGGTGCCGCGCAGCAGGGCGCCGACGTTGTCGCCGGCCCGGCCCTCGTCGAGCAGCTTGCGGAACATCTCGATGCCGGTGACCGTGGTCTTCTGGGTCTCGCGCAGGCCGACGATCTCGACCTCCTCGCCGACCTTGATGACACCCTGCTCGATCTTGCCGGTCA
>PMFY01000441.1 GCA_003157945.1 Acidimicrobiaceae bacterium
GAGGAGCAGTTCTACGTGGTCTGGCCCCTGATCGTCCTCGGCCTGCTGGCCTGGACCCGCTCCGACGACCCGTCGACCTCGGTGACGGTGGCCGGGGCGGTGGCCTTCGCCGCCGCCCAACTCGGCACCCCCTACCTATGGGGCGGCACCGGGTCCGGCGGGTTCGACTGCTCCGGGCTCGTCCAGGCCGCCTACGGGTCCGCCGGGGTGGCGCTCCCCCGGGTGGCCCAGGACCAGTTCGACGCCGGGCCGGCCGTGACCGGGTCCACGGTGCAGCCGGGTGACCTGGTGTTCTTCGGCTCGGGTCCGACCGGGGTGGACCACGTCGGCCTCTACATCGGCGACGGGCTCATGGTCGACGCCCCGCACACCGGGGCCGTGGTCCGGGTGGAGTCGGCCGACTGGTCGGGTCTGGTGGGCGCCACCCGGCCCGGATGAGGACGGGAGGCAGCCCAGTCCGCACAGGCACCGTGGGGCACGTCGGGACCGCTACCGGCGATGCGGTGGGACCCGTGGGTGCCCCGACCAGCACGAGTGCGACACCCTGGTTCAGGGCCCTGTCGTCGGTGTCGATGCGCCGTGGGCCGGGATCGTCGCCGGGATGGAACCGCTGACGGACGTGATCGGGGACCGAACGGGGCTCGGCGTGGCGGGAATCGATCCGCTGCTGCCCGGAACGATCGGGGTGATGGCGATGGGTTGGCAGCCCGGGAAGGGGCCGGGCTCCCACCCGCTCCAGGAAGTCACGTGGATGGAGCGGGTCCAGCCGGGGGGAGTGACCAGGAACGACGAATAGGAGGGGCACGACGTCGCCGAGCCTGACGGATGGCTCTCGCCATCGATGGTCGCCGATGCCGACTGCCCGGGTCCAAGGGTCACGACAGGGGGCGCGGTCGCCCCGCTATGGATACCGCCGATGGCGTCGAGTGTCGGCTGTGCGGTGGCCACCGGAGTGCCGTGGGCGTCCAGGGCTACGACCGCCGGAAAGCCCACCATGGTGCATGACGCTCTGCTCGGGTTCCGGAAACCGATCACTTCCTCGATCTGACCCATGCCGTCACCGCCCCTGAGCGGCGTGACATGCAGCTGCCCGTTCCGGCAACGTGGAGCCAGTGGTGCCTGATGGTCGGGGTGCGCCGGACGGGGTGACGATCGCGGTGCGGACGACCGGTGACCAGCCACGATGACCGCTCCGGCCGCCAACCCACCGATGACCAGCGTGGCCACTCCCGTCGTCAGCAGCAGGCGCCGCCGGTGTCTCCTCCGAGCCTCCTTGATGATCAGCGCTTCGGCTCGGTCGGCCGGACCGCCCGGCACGGAACGATCGGGTCGGGCCCGCTGGGGTAGTTCCACCGTCACGGCATGATACTACTGCATCTAGTATCATCTGTCGATGAGAACTGGGGTCGACTCCGTCCCCGTGTACCTCCAGGTGGTCGGCGACCTCCGGCGGGATGTCACGATCCCGCACCTCCGGAGCACGGCCGATCGGCATCGGATCATCGGCTGCCGGAACGACACGACTACGACGATCCGCACAACTCGTCGAGTCGCTCCAGTGTCCTGGTCATGGCCGCCTCCCACGCATGCCCGTTGTCGACAGCCTCCCGGACGCTCTCGGGGGAGTCCGTGCAGTCGTAGGTCTCCGTCACCACGGTCGCATCGGGGCCATCTGGGCTGAGGTCGAATCGCCAGCACGATCCGTTCGTGGCGAGTTCGGGGTTTCCGGGCTCCCAGGCGATGCACCGGTTCACCTCGAAGACCACGATGCGGTTGTGCATTTCGTAGTCGCCCATCGCGGGGAAGTACATCTTCGTGACGAACACGTCCCCTACGCCGACGATGACGGCATTGCTGGACCAGTACATCGAGACGGTCAGCGGCCACGAACTGGTCGAGTGGAGGCAGGACGGCGTCACGTGCGAGGTCAGTTTCCACGGGCACAGCGCGGTCAACCAGGATCTTGCCGTGGCCGTAGCCCGGTCCACGCACATGGTCGTCCCTTCGAACGGCTAGCGGCCGGGCCCGCCCTGCACTGCCGGTACGGTGTCCCACGGTGGCACGTCGGTGACAGGGGGACTCCTGCACCGCATCATCGGAGCCGACCATCCGACGACCGGCAGTCCCGGGCTGACGCGCCACCGACGCGGCGGATCCGCAGAATGGAGTTGGAATCGGACTTCGATCGGAGCGTGACATGCCAACCAACAAGCAGATCGTCCAGGGCGCCTACCAGGCCTTCGCCGAGGGAGACGTGCCGCAGGTGCTGGCGTTGATGGACGACAAGATCGAGTGGACCGAGGCGGAGGGCTTCCCGCTCCACGGCACCTACGTCGGGCCGCAGGCGGTCGTCGAGGGCGTGTTCATGCGGCTCGGTGAGATCGGCGACGAATTCACGGTCACCCCGACCCTGTTCGTGGCCGAGGACGACACCGTTGTCGCGATCGGCACCTACTCGTGGAAGCATTGCTCGACGGGCAAGCCGGCGATCGTGCAGATGGCGCACGTCTGGACGTTCCGTGACGGCAAGATCATCTCGATGCGGCAGCATGTCGATACGCTCAGAGTGCAGGAGCTGTCCGCCTGATCGGGGGTGCACCTCCGGGGTTCGGGCCCACCTGTCCCAGCTGGCCGTCCCGACGCCGGAGCGTGACGGTGCACCACCTCGATCGGCTCCGATGCGTCCGGACCTACTGGGTGATGCGTGCGCTTGATCCGGTCGGCTCCGACGGGCGATGGACCCCCTGCTCCGACCACCGGGACCGGGGCGGCTGCATCAGTGGCTGGTAGCCTGGTCCCTCGGCAGTCGATCCGGGAGGCCGGCCATGCATGCCATCACCCTGAAGGTTGCCTCGTCCATGGGCCATGGGGTGATGCAGGGCCTTGTGGCCGGGATGATCTACTTCGTCATCGCCTTCACCACCGGAGCTCCGGCACTCACCTCGATGGCCGGTGGGATCGTGGTGGCGGCCGTTGCGATGGTCATCGGCCAGCTCGTCCGTGTGATCTACGAACGCCGGGTCCTTCGAGGTCCCGAGTAGTTCTCCGTCGCCGACGTCGCGGCATGATCACGGCAGCCGATCTGTCCGGACGTGCGGGTCGGGCTCCACGGCGGACACCCCTCCGAACACACGACGCCTTCTCACGCTCGACCCCTTCCGCCTGCTGCCTGCGTGCCTGGATCCGCCATTCGGAGCCGTGGTCTCACGTGTCAACAAACGGGAGCGTCGGATGTCGACCGGCGCATGGACCGTTCGTGCAGGGTGCCCCCCGACCGGCGGGAGCGGGACCGGCGACGCCAGTGGTGCCCAGGGGGCCCATGCCCGGCGGGGTGAGCGAAGATTGCGGGCGATGACGGACACGGTCGACAACCTCATCCTCGATCTGCTCGAGTGGCTGGGTGCCGGCCCGCGCCCCTACGCGGACGTGCTGGACGCCTGGCGGACGTCCTGTCCGCGGCTGCCCGTGTGGGAGGAGGCCAACGACCGGGGGTTCGTGGCGCGTGCGCATGCCCCGGGGACCGGTCAGCTGGTCCTGGTCACCGAGTCCGGCGCCCGTCACCTGCGAGCGTGCCGCGGGCAAGCGCTCCGGACGTCCTGAAGCACCCCCGGCTGGGCCTCGGGCCCGGGAATCACGATCGTGGCGCGAGCCGCGGCGAACGGGCTGGTGGGACGGGTCGCGCCGCCACGTTCCCCTCCTCGCTCTCGTAGGAGGGTCGGCGGGCCCGACTCGGGTGCGCTACCGGTCGGGTGGTCCGGATCGGGGTTCCCGCCACATGGTCGTGACCACCGGTCCCCCGTCGGGCAGGGCGAGCACGTCCGCGTCGACGAAGCCGACCGACCGGTACCGGTCGAGGTTCACCGGATTGGTCGACTCGAGGTACGCGGGCATCCCCTCGGCGTCGACCCGCGCCAGGTTGTCGGCCAACAGCGCCATGCCCAGTCCCCGGCCGCGGGCGTCGGGTCTCGTCCCGAAGAGGCTCAGGTAGTAGTGGTCCGGGCCGGCCGGCCGGGCCGCGCCGAAGCGCTCGACGAGCGCCGTGGCCCGCCACACGTCCGCACCGAGGAGTTCGTCCATGAGCCGGCCCATGGCCAGCTCCTCCTCCGGGGTCAGCTCGTCCACCCCGGGAGGCACCCACTGGGTGACCGCCCCCGCCCCCGCCGTCATCCAGATCCAGCCGTGACCCACCGACGCCCGGAGCAGCAGGCCCCACACCGACCGCAGCTGCTCCGTGCACCGGGTCGGGTCGTCGAACACCCAGGTCCAGGCGGGGTCGGCCGAGAAGGCGAGCGCCAGCGTGTCGGCCACCAACTCCAGATCGTCGGGTCCGGCCCGGCGCACGTCCATGGGTTCCATCATGCCCCGGTGGGTCCGGCACCGCCGTCCCGACCGTCCGGCGACAGGCAGCCCACCCGGTCGGCCCTAACGCAGTGCGACCTGCCCCGGACGCAGGGGCGCCGGCAGCTCCGTCGTCCCCGTCAGGTGACGGTCGACGGCCGCGGCGGCCGACCGGCCCTCGGCGATCGCCCACACGATCAGGCTCTGGCCGCGGGTCATGTCGCCGCACACGAACACGTTGTCGACGTTGGTCGCCCAGTGCTCGTCGGCGGCCACGCTCCCCCGGGCGTCGAGCTCGAGTCCCAGGTCGGCGACGACCCCGTCCGGCTCGGTCCCGAGGAACCCCATGGCCAGCAGGACCAGCTGACAGGGCAGCTCGAACTCGCTCCCGGGCACCGCGTCGAACGACGGACGTCCGTCCGCACCGGTCGTCAGCTCGACCTCATGGCCCCGCAGACCCGCCACCGCGCCCGACCCGTCGTCCACGAACTCGTCGGTGGTGACCGAGAAGAGGCGCTCGCCGCCCTCCTCCAGCGCCGACGACGTGCGGAGGATGAGCGGCCAGGTGGGCCACGGATTGTCCGTGGTCCGGTCGTCCGGGGGTTGGGGCATGATCTCGAGCTGGTGCACGCTCAGGGCCCCCTGGCGGTGGGCGGTGCCCAGACAGTCCGCACCGGTGTCGCCGCCACCGATGATCACCACGTGCTTGCCCTGCGCCGTCACCGGAGATGCGGCCAGCGACCCCTCGCGCACCATGTTGGACGGCTTCAGGTAGTCCATCGCCCGGTGGATCCCGTCGAGCGGGCGACCCGGCACGGGCAGGTCGCGGGGCTGGGTCGCCCCGCCGGCCAGGACCACGGCGTCGTAGCCGGCCACCAGGTCGGCCGTGGGCAGTACCGTGACGTCGGCGGCGGTGGCCCGGGGGACCTCGGGCGACGGCGCGCCCACCGAAACGCCACAGCGGAAGACCACGCCTTCGGCCTCGAGCTGGGCGAGCCGCCGGTCCAGGACGGCCTTCTCCATCTTGAACTCGGGGATCCCGTAGCGCAGCAGTCCGCCGGGGCGCTCGGCCCGCTCGTAGACGACCACCTCGTGGCCGGCCCGGACGAGCTGCTGGGCGGCGGCCAGGCCCGCCGGTCCCGAGCCCACCACGGCCACCCGCTGGCCCGTCGGGGCACCCGGGCGCACCGGAGCCACCCAGCCCTCGGACCAGGCCCGCTCGATGATCTCGTACTCGATGCGCTCGATGGTCACCGGGTCGTCGTTGATGCCGAGCACGCAGGCCCCCTCACAGGGAGCGGGGCACAGCCGGCCGGTGAACTCNNGGGATGCCGCAGTCCATGCAGCGCGCACCCTGCTGCTCGGCGGCCTCGGCCGGGAAGGGCTCGTAGACCTCCTTCCAGTCGCGCAGGCGCACCGGGACGGGCCGGCGGGCCGGGAGCTCCCGGCGGTACTTCAGGAAACCGGTGACCTCACCCACGGGATGCCTCCATGACCGCCTCGTCCACGGACCGGCCCTCGGCCACGGCCCGCTCGGTGGCCTCCAGGACCCGGCGGTAGTCCTTGGGCATCACCGTCACGAACTGCTCCGCCTCGATCGTCCAGTCGGCCAGCAGCCGCGCCGCCACCTCCGAACCCGTCTCCTGCTCGTGGAGGTGGATCCGGTCCCGCAGCCACAGCCGGTCGTCCTGGCTCAGTGGCTCGAGGTCGACCATCTCGTGGTTGTAGACGCGGGACAGGTCGCCGTGCGGGTCGTAGACGAAGGCCATGCCGCCGGACATGCCGGCGCCGAAATTGCGCCCGGTCGGCCCGAGCACCACCACCCGGCCGCCCGTCATGTACTCGCAGGCGTGGTCCCCCACGCCCTCCACCACGGCGATGGCGCCGGAGTTGCGGACGCAGAACCGCTCCCCCACCTGGCCCCGCAGGAAGACCTCGCCGGACGTCGCCCCGTAGAGGATCACGTTGCCGGCGATGATGTTCTCCTCCGCGGCGAAGGGGGCGTCCTCGGCCGGCCGGACGACGATACGGCCCCCCGAGAGGCCCTTGCCCAGGTAGTCGTTGGTGTCGCCGAAGAGCCGCATGGTGACGCCACGCGGCACGAACGCCCCGAAGCTCTGTCCGGCGGAGCCCCGGAACGTCAGGTCGATGGTGCCCTCGGGGAGCCCGGCCCCGCCGTGACGGCGGGTGATCTCGTAGCCCAGGAGGGTCCCGACGGTGCGGTCCACGTTGCGGACGGCCACCTCGGCGGACACGCGTGTGCCGGAGTCGATGGCCGGGCGGCACGCCTCCAGGAACTGGTGGTCGAGCGCCTTGTCGAGGCCGTGGTCCTGGTCGGCCACCCGGTGGCGCACCGCACCGTCCGGTGCCTCGGGCGGCTGCAGGATGGGCGAGAGGTCGAGTCCCGACGCCTTCCAGTGGTCGATGGCGGCGGTGGTGTCGAGCAGGTCGACGCGGCCCACGGCCTCCTCGAGCGAGCGCAGGCCNNTCATGATGCAGCCCGACACCACCAGCGGCGCGGTGGCGAAGCCGTACTCCTCCGCGCCCAGCAGCGCGCCGATCACCACGTCCCGGCCCGTCTTCATCTGCCCGTCCACCTGGACGACGATGCGGTCGCGCAGGTCGTTGGCCATGAGCGTCTGCTGGGTCTCGGCCAGTCCCAGCTCCCAGGGGATGCCGGCGTGCTTCTGCGAGGTCAGCGGCGTGGCGCCGGTGCCCCCGTCGTGCCCGGAGATGAGGACCACGTCGGAGTGGGCCTTGGCCACGCCGGCGGCCACCGTGCCCACGCCGACCTCGGCGACGAGCTTCACGTGCACCCTCGCCCGCGGGTTGGCGGACTTGAGGTCGTGGATGAGCTGGGCGATGTCCTCGATCGAGTAGATGTCGTGGTGGGGCGGTGGTGAGATGAGGCCCACGCCCGGCGTCGAGAACCGGGTCTTGGCGATCCACGGGTAGACCTTGGAGCCCGGCAGCTGGCCGCCCTCGCCCGGCTTGGCACCTTGGGCGATCTTGATCTGGATGTCGTCGGCGTTCACCAGGTACTCCGACGTCACCCCGAAGCGGCCCGAGGCCACCTGCTTGATGGCACTCCGTCGCAGGCTCCCGTCGGCGTCCGGGCTGAACCGGTCCGGGTCCTCGCCGCCCTCGCCGGTGTTGGACTTGCCGCCCAGGCGGTTCATGGCGATGGCCAGGGTCTCGTGCGCCTCGGCCGAGATCGAGCCGTAGGACATGGCGCCGGTGGAGAAGCGGGCCACGATCGAGGCGACCGGCTCCACCTCGTCGAGGGGCACCGGGGGCAGCGCCCCCGTGCGCAGCGACATCATGCCCCGCAGGGTGGCCAGCGCCGTCGACTGGTCGTCGACGGCCCGGGTGTACTCCTTGTAGACGTCATAGCGCTTGGACCGCGTGGCGTGCTGGAGCTTGAAGACGGTCCGGGGGTTGAAGAGGTGGATCTCCCCCTCGCGCCGCCACTGGTACTCGCCACCGACCTCGCGCTCGCGGTGGGCCCGCTCGCTCGGGCGCTCCAGGTGGGCCCGGTGGTGGCGGCGGGCCACCTCCCCGGCCAGGACGTCGAGCCCGACGCCGCCGATCCGCGACACCGTCCCGGTGAAGTACTCGTCGATGACCTCGGAGGCCAGGCCGACCGCCTCGAAGACCTGGGCGCCTGTGTACGAGGCGACCGTGGAGATGCCCATCTTGGACATCACCTTGACGATCCCCTTGGAGGCCGCCTTGATGTAGTTGCGCTGGGCCTGGCGGGGCGTGACCCCGGTGAGCAGGCCCGAGGCGATCATGTCGTCGATCGACTCGAACGCCAGGTAGGGGTTGATGGCGGCGGCCCCGAAGCCCTTCAGCAGGGCCATGTGGTGCACCTCACGGGCACTTCCGGACTCCACCACCAGCCCCACCCGGGTCCGGGCCTTGGTGCGGACGAGGTGGTGGTGGACGGCGGCCACCAGCAGCAGCGACGGAATCGGGGCCAGCACGTCGGTCGAGTTGCGGTCGGAGAGCACGATCACGTCGGCGCCTTCGTCGATGGCCGCGCTGACCTGGGCCCGCACGTCCTCGATGGCCGTCCGCAGGGCCGCGCCGCCGCCGGCGACCTCGAAGAGCCCGTCGACGGCGAAGGCCCGGAAGCCGGGCGTGGTGCCGTCCTCGTTGACGTAGAGCAGCTTGGCCAGGTCGTCGTTGTCGATGACCGGCATGGGCAGGATGATCTGCCGGCACGACTCCGCCGTGGGCTCGAGGAGGTTCGCCTCGGGACCCAGCGTGGACAGGAGCGAGGTCACCAGCTCTTCGCGGATGGCGTCGAGCGGCGGGTTCGTCACCTGGGCGAAGAGCTGGGTGAAGTAGTCGTAGAGCAGGCGCGGCCGCTCCGACAGGACGGCGATGGCCGTGTCGGACCCCATCGACCCGATCGGCTCGGCCCCCGTCCGGGCCATGGGGGCCAGGATCAGGCGCAGCTCCTCGTTGGTGTACCCGAACAGCTGCTGGCGTCCGACGACCGACGCGTGCTGCGGGGTGAGCATGGTGCGGGGCGGCAGGTCGTCGAGGTCGATCTGACCCTCCTCGAGCCAGGCGGAATAGGGGTGCTCGGCGGCCAGTGCGTCCTTGATCTCGTCGTCGTCCACGATCCGGCCGGCCTCGGTGTCC
>PMFY01000360.1 GCA_003157945.1 Acidimicrobiaceae bacterium
CCGACCTGCCGCTCGCCACCGTGTGGGGCGTCGGCTACCGGCTCGGATGAGCGCCGCCCCACCCGGTCGAACGGGCGTGACCCCGTGAGGAAGCGCCTGACCATCGCCATCATCGCCCTCGTGGTGGTGACCGTCGCCCTCACCAGCATCGGCAGCTACGTGCTCATCCGGAGGGCCACCATCTCCACCGCCGAGCGGGAGCTGAGTGGGGAGGCCAAGGCCATCTCCACCACCTTCTCCGACCGGAGCGGCCTGACGAAGGTCACGTTCCGCAGGGAGTTGGCCGTCGTCTCCAGTGCCGGCAACTTCACCTCCGTGCAGTTCGTGCTGCTGGCCCCCGACGGGACCATCGCCCAGCCGCTCGACGCCGGCCTCACCACCGCCGAGATCGACCCGCAGGCCCTCCTGGCCGGTGAGCAGGTGACGGGCCACACGACGGGCCTGCTGACCTACTCGGCCGTGCCCACCCCGCTGCAGGCCACCACCGACGGGACACCGGTGCTGATCGTGTCCCGTCAGGTCCACAGTCCGGTCGACGGGATCCGCTACTTCGGCCTCATCGGACTCATCGGGGTGGCGGCGGCCGCCCTCGTCGCCGCCGCACTGGCGCGCCGGTTCTCCCGGCCCGTCGTGGCCGCCGTCGACACCACCCGCCGGATCGCCTCCGGCGACCTCGACGCACGCGTCGCGGTGCGGCCCCACGAGGATCCCGAGTTCGCCCAGCTGGCCGAGGCGATCAACACGATGGGCGGGACGCTCGCCCGGGCCCGCGACCAGGAGCGCCAGTTCCTGATGTCGGTCTCCCACGAACTTCGCACCCCCCTCACGTCGATACGCGGCTACGCGGAGGCCGTACTCGACGGTGCCACCGACGACCCGCACGCCGCCGCCGTCGTCATCAGCGGCGAGGCCCGCCGGCTCGAGCGCCTCGTCCAGGACCTCCTCGACCTCGCCCGGCTCGACGCCGACCGGTTCACTCTCGACCTGCGGACGGTGGATGCCGCGGCGGTTGTCCGCCAGGTGGTGGGCGGCTTCCAGCCCAGAGCCGCCGAACTGGGGATCGAGCTCGGACTGGCCCCGGGAACCGACACGGAGTGCCCGGTCCGGGCCGACAGCGACCGGCTCGGTCAGGTCGTGGCCAACCTCGTGGAGAACGCGTCGTCCTTCGCCGCCCGACGGGTGATGGTCGGCCTGGCCGGGAGTCCCGAGGGTGCCGTGCTGTGGGTCGACGACGACGGCCCGGGCATCCCGGCCGACCAGCTGACCCGGGTCTTCGACCGCCATGTCACCAGCGACCGGGACGTGGGGGGCCGCAAGGGTTCCGGCCTCGGGCTCGCCATCGTGGCGGAACTCGCGGCGGCCATGGGGGCGACGGTCCACGCCGAGTCACCCATCGGCCCCGAGGCGGCCCCCGGCACCCGGATGGTCGTCGAGCTGGCGCCACCCGGAGATGGAACGCCGAGCCCGGCGGGAGGAACTCCGGTCGCCACGGCCTGAGACCAGCTCAGCCGTCACCCTCACCTTCTACTCGACGGTGATCCTCAACGTGAGGTTCAGACTTCGAGCCACGGGAGGTCAGAGGGCGATGCCGTCCCAGTAGGTGCCGTCGAGCATGCCGACCAGGGTGGCCCGGTGGATGATCAGGTCATCGATGTCGTCCGGTGCCGCAGCCTCGCCGAAGAAGATCGAGCGCTCCGTCACCCGGCGCATGATCACGCCGTGCCGCATGGCGGCATAGGCGATGTGCCACTTGAGGTCCCCCGGCTCGTGGCCGGCCGCCTCGGCGTACGTGGCCCGCACGTCGGTCGGTCGGAACATCTCCGGCAGTCCGGGGGCTCCCAGCTGCACGGCCAGGTCCTGGAAGAACAGGTGGAGGTAGCACATCCACCCGAGATCGACCTCGGGTGGCGCCACCGCCGCCATCTCCCAGTCGAGCACCGCCACGACCTGGTTGTCGCGGAACATCATGTTGCCGATGCGACCGTCCCCCCAGGACAGCGCGTCGGGGCTGGTGTCGTCGGGCAGGTTGTCGGCCAGCCAGGCGAAGCAGTCGTCCAGGAGCTGCGACCGCCGGTCCCCCACCACCCAGTCGAGGTAGTCCCGCCAGTGGTCCAGGCTCCGCTCGAGTGCGGTGGCACCCGGCTGGTCGAGCTCCAGGAAGGACAGGTCGTGGTCGGTCGGTCGGATCGAGTGGATCCCGGCCATGGCCCGGACCGCCGAGCCCTGGATCGTCCGGCGGCCCGCCTCGGATCCGTCGAATACCCAGTTGTCGCCGAAGGTGTAGGGCAGCACGTCCGGCGGGACCAGGCCGTCGACGCGGTCCATGACGAAGAACGCCCCGCCGAGCACCGTCGGGTCCGGCTCGTACCAGTGGGTCGCCGGCACCGGCACGTCGGTGTGCTCCTCCACCAGGCGCATCACCCGGAACTGCATGTCGAGGTCGTAGGTCGTGAACACCGGGTAGTCGGTCGCCGGGGGCTCGACCCGGGCCACCAGGCGACGGGAGACCTCGGCCCCGTCCTCGGTCCAGACGGCATCGACCAGGAGCGTCTCCGAGGACATCCCGTTGCTCTCGGGGCTCGTGAGCTCCACCACCCGGGCGTCGCTGCCCTCGGGCAGGGTCGCCCGCAGCCAACGCTCGAACTGGTCCCGCATCTCCCCCGGGTCACGGGTCGAGGTGGTGATGCGCTCGGCATCCATCTCCACGGTGCCCCCGGGGCCACCCGCGCCCTCCGGGCCCGTCGGTGCATCGGTCGTCATGTCGTCTCCCCCACGTCCTGGCCACCACCGTGCGACCGGTCGGCGGCCACCGGCCATGCGGGGCAACGTAGCGCGTCCGCGACGCCCACCGGGACGGTCAGCCGGCGTCGGTCAGCGGCAGCGGGTACGCCTCGGCCGCCGCCTCGGTCGAGTCCCACCGCACCACCACCGGCTCGGGTGGCACCACCCGCCGCTGCAGGGTGGCGAGGGCCACGGTGGCGCCGCGGGCCGCCGACCAGGCCACCGACGAGAGCGCACCGACTTCGTGGGCGCCGTCGGCGGTCCACACCGCGGCACCCACCGGCGGCCGGGCGCCGTCGGCCACCACGACGCCCCGGAGGTGCCGCGCCACGTTGGACCCCCGGGAGTCGAGGCGGGCCACCAGCTCCTGACCGGTGAAGCACCCCTTGGTGAACGACACGGTGCGGTCCACGAGGCCCGCCTCGGCGGCGATCGTCGACCCGGTGACCTCGCGTCCGCCCACCGGCACGCCGGCCTCGATGCGGGCGGCGTCCCACGCCTCCGCGTCACACCGGACGGCCCCGTCGGGCAGCCAGGTGGCGAGCTCCGGATCGTCGGCCGGTGTCGGGCCCAGGAGGTCGACGCCGGACCACCCCGGCCACGTCACCGGTGCGGCCAGCACCGGCCCTCCCGGGGCCCCGGGGGCCGCCGGGGCGACGGCCGCCGGTCCGCGCAGGGCGAGGCAGGCCCAGTCGACCTGTTCGAGGTCGACGGCGACGCGCAGTCGGAACCGCAGGAGCCGGGCCAGCAGGTCCGCCCCGCAGCCCTCGTCGGTGTCGAGGACGAAGGCGTCGTCGGCCGTGCGGGTCACCCGCACGTAGGCGTCGACCTTGCCCTGCGGGCTGAGGACGAGCGACTCGATGCTCTCCCCCACGCCCAGGCCGTCGAGGTCCTGGCTGCACTGGCCCTGGAGGTAGGTGCGGGCGTCGGGACCGGCGGCCGTCACGACGTCGCGTCGCACCACCCGGGCCGCCGTGGCGGACCGCAGGGCCTCGGCGCCCGCCGAGCTGGTCGACGCGGTCACGACCGGGCCGCCGTCGTCGCGCGTGCCATGGCCACGGCCGACAGCAGGGCGGCGGCCTTGTGCGCGCACTCGGCGTTCTCGGAGTCAGGATCGCTGTCGGCCACGATGCCGGCGCCGGCCTGGACCGAGGCCCGGCCGTCCGGGGTGACGGTCATGGTGCGGATGGCGATGGCCGTGTCNNGCATGATGTGGCTGTAGCGCTCCACCACCATGACCTCGTCGACCACCTCGGTGCCGAAGGTCACCACCCGCCCGACGTCGTTGCGGGCCAGGTCGATCAGCATGACGTGCTCGGCCACCTCCTTGGGGTCCTCCACCAGCTCGCCCTCCAGGCGGGCGTCCTCCTCCGGCGTGGCGCCCCGCGGGCGCGAGCCGGCGATCGGCCGGGAGGTGACCGTGCCGTCGCGCAGCCGGACCATGGGCTCGGGCGAGGCACCGACCACCGTGACCTCGGGGAACCGCAGGAAGTACAGGTACGGACTCGGATTGACCAGCCGCAGCACGCGGTAGACGTCGAACGGGTCGGCGCCCAACCGGTCGAGGTCGAAGCGCTGGGACAGCACCACCTGGAAGATGTCGCCGGCCAGGACGTGCTCCTTGGCGGCCAGGACGGCGTCCCGGTAGAGCCCGTCGGACATGGTCCGCACGACGTCGTCCGGCGGCACCTGCCGGGGTGGCAGGGGCCGGGGGTCCTCGATCGTCGGGCGGACGCAGTCGGCGGCCAGGTCGTCGAGTCGGACCTCGGCCGCCGCATGGGCGGCGTCGAGCTCGGCATCGCCCCACGCCGGGTCGATCACCACGTTGTCGATCAGCACCACCCGCTGGCGCCAGTGGTCGAACGCGGCCAGCTGCCCGATGACGCTCAGGACCGCGTCGGGTTGGCCGAGGTCGTCGGGCGGCGTGTCGGGCAGGTGCTCGACCTCGCGGACGACGTCGTAGCCGAGGTAGCCGACGAGCCCGGCGTGCAGCGGCGGCAGGTCCGGGAGGTCGGGCGAGTCCACGGCGTCGAGGATGGCCTCGAGCGCCGACAGCACGCCGTGGTGGCCGGTGACGCCGCCACCCACCAGCGCGTCGAGGTCCACGCTCCCCCGGGTGGTGACGTGGTGGCCCTGCGCCACCACGGTGGCCAGCGGGTTCCGCCCCACGAACGAGTAGCGACCCCACCGCTCGCCCCCATCGACCGACTCGAGCAGGAAGCCCGTGGTGTCACCGGTGCCCACCAGCTGGAGGAAGGCGCCGACCGGGGTCACCGTGTCGGCCACCAGCTCGCGCCACACGGGCACGATGCGGTGGGCGCGGGCCAGGGCCCGGAAACTCGCGGCCCCCGGTCCGACCGGAGCGGTCACGAGGCGTCCGGACCGTCGCCGAACGCCCGGTAGAAGCAGCTGCGGTGGCCGGTGTGGCAGGCGCCCGCGCCCTCCTGGTCGACGGTCACCAGCAGCGCGTCACCGTCGCAGTCGTAGCGGACGCTGCGCACGTACTGGCGGTCGCCCGACGTCTCACCCTTGCACCAGTACTCCTGGCGGCTGCGGCTCCAGAACCACGTCCGTCCGGTCTCCAGGGTGCGGGCCAGCGACTCGGGGTTCATCCAGGCGAACATGAGCACGGTGCCGTCGGAGGCGTCCTGGACGATGGCACCGACCAGGCCGTCGGCGTTGTAGGCGATCGACCCGAGCTCCTCGGCGGTGTGCGGCACGGGGATGGCGGCGAAGGCGGGCGGGCTGGCGGGGGTGGTCACGACTGGCTCCTGGTGGTCCGGATGGTGGCGGGTGCTCGGTCGGGCCCGGCTCAGAGGTAGAGGCCGGTGCCGCCGTCGAAACGGGTGGCGGCGACGGCGTGGACGTCCCGTTCGCGCAGGATGACGTACTCCTCACCCTGCACCTCGACCTCGAAGCGGTCCTCGGGGTTGAACAGCACGTTGTCCCCGACCTTGACCGACCGCACGTGGGGCCCGACGGCCACGGCCCGGGCCCAGGCGAGGCGGCGCGACACCTGGGCCGTGGCCGGGATGAGGATGCCGGCCCGGGACCGCCGCTCCCCCTCGGCCTGGCCCACCTGGACGAGGACGCGGTCGGCCAGCACGTTGATGGCCAGCGGTGCGTCGTCGCCGTCCGCCCCGGTCACCGGGGCCTCCGAGGTAGTGGTCGCCACGTCCGCAGGCTACCGCAGGCCCACACCCGCCCGGTCCGGCGCGGGTGTCCCGCCAGGGTGCCGTGACGGTGGTCGGCCGGGTTCAGACGGGACGCACCGCTACGCCGGCGGCCGCCAGGTGGGCCTTGGCGTCGGCCACCGTGAACTCCCCCAGGTGGAAGATCGAGGCGGCCAGCACCCCGTCGGCGGCACCGTCCCGCGCGCCCTCGACCAGGTGGTCCAGCTCACCCACCCCGCCCGACGCGATGAGCGGCACCGGGCAGCGCTCGGCGATGGCCCGCGTCAGCTCGAGGTCGAATCCGTCGCGGGTGCCGTCGCGGTCCATCGACGTCACCAGCAGCTCGCCCGCCCCCAGCGACGTGCACCGCTCGGCCCAGGCCACGGCGTCGGACCCGGTGGCGGTCCGGCCCCCGTGGGTGAAGACCTCCCACGCCGGGTCACCCGGGGTGTCCGGGCGGCGCCGGGCGTCGATGGCCACCACCACGCACTGGCTGCCGAACTCCTCGGCCAGCTCCGTCACCAGGCCCGGGCGTTCGACGGCGGCCGAATTGACCCCGATCTTGTCCGCCCCGGCGCGGAGCAGGACCCGCGCGTCCGCAACGGCCCGCACCCCGCCCCCGACGGTGAGCGGGATGAACACCTGCTCGGCCGTCCGGGCCACCACGTCGACCATGGTCGACCGGTTGTCCGACGACGCGGTGATGTCGAGGAAGACGAGTTCGTCCGCGCCCTGGGCGTCGTAGCGGGCGGCCAGCTCCACCGGGTCGCCGGCGTCGAAGAGGTCGGTGAACCGCACGCCCTTCACCACCCGACCGGCATCGACGTCGAGGCACGGGATCACCCGGACGGTGCGCACGCGGCCACCCCTTCCTCGACCGTCATCCGCCCATCGACGAGCGCCTTGCCGGTGATGGCACCGGTCAGCCGACGGCGCGAGCCGTCGGGGGCCGACACCTCCAACGCGGTCAGGGCCACGATGTCCGAGACCGAACCCACGCCCCCGGAGGCGATGACGGGCACGTCGGTGCCGGCCAGCACGGCGAGGAGCCCGTCGACGTCGGGACCCGTCAGCATGCCGTCCCGCTCGATGGACGTGACGACGACCGCCGCCAGCGCGGCACCGGCCACCTCGGCGAGCAGGTCCCCCACCGTGCGGCCTGATCCTTCCTCCCATCCGCGCACGGCCACCTCGGCCCGGCCGTCGGGCGTGCGGCGGTAGTCGAGGCCGAGCGCCACCCGGCCGGGGTACGCCTCCGTGGCCCGCCGCACCAGTCCCGGGTCGTCGAGCGCGGCGGTGCCGAGGACGACGCGTGCCGTCCCGCCGTCCAACAGCTCGGCGACGTCGTCGAGCGAACGCACGCCCCCACCGGTCTGGACGGGGACGTCCACCGCCGCGGCGATGGCGAGGACCGTGCCGCGGTTGACCGGACGGCCCGAGCGGGCGGCGTCGAGGTCGACGACGTGCAGCCACGGCGCACCGGCCGACGCGAAGCGGCGGGCCAGGTCCACCGGGTCGCCGTAGTCGCTCTGACGGTCGAAGTCCCCCTGGGTGAGCCGGACGGCACCGCCGTCGCGGATGTCGATGGCCGGGTAGAGGTCCATCAGGCGGCCGTTCGGCCGACGGCGGCCACGAAGTTGGCGAGGATCCCCAGCCCGACCGTGCCGGACTTCTCGGGGTGGAACTGGGTGCCCCACACCGGGCCGCGCTCCGCCGTCGCCACCACCTCGCCCCCGTAGTCGCACGTGGACGTGGTGTCGTCGGTCCGCTCCGGGGCGAAGGAGTGGACGAAGTAGACCCAGGCGGGGTCGGGGACGCCGGCCAGCAGGTCGGAGCGGCCGATGTCCAGGGTGTTCCACTGCATCTGCGGGTGCTTGACGCCGGCCGGCAGACGCCGCACCGTGCCAGGCAGGACGCCGAGGCCGGTGGCGGTGGGGTCCTCCTCGGAGCCCTCGTAGAGGAGCTGGAACCCGACGCAGATCCCGAGGAAGGGGATGCCCCGGGCCACCGCGTCCTCGGCCGCCGCCCCCAGCCCGGTGCGGGCGAGGGCCGCCGCGCAGCGGCCGAAGGCGCCCACCCCGGGCAGCACCACGCCGTCGGCGCCGGCCGCGTCGTCCGGGTCGTCCACCAGGCGGGCGTCGGCGCCCACGCGCTGTAGGGCCTTCTCGGCGGAGCGCAGGTTGCCGATGCCGT
>PMFY01000337.1 GCA_003157945.1 Acidimicrobiaceae bacterium
TCCAGGACGAGGCGGGGCAGATCCTCGAGGCGGAGTCGATCTCGGCCGGCCTCGACTACCCGGGGCTGGGACCCGAGCACGCCCACCTGGCCGCCATCGGGCGGGCCGAGTACAACACGGCCAACGATGCCGAGGTGCTGGACGCCTTCCGTCTCCTCAGCCAGACCGAGGGCATCATCCCCGCCCTCGAGTCGGCCCACGCGCTGGCCTGGGTGGCGCGGGTGGCCGGCACACCGGCGCTGCCCGCCGGGTCGACGGTCCTGATCACCCTCTCGGGCCGGGGGGACAAGGACGTGGCCCAGGTCCGGGACCTGCTCGCCGGGCAACGGCCGGAGGACGGCGGGGACCGGCCGCCGGCACCGCCACCACCGGCGCCGGGCCCCACGCCGGTGGCAAGGGCGCCAAGCGCGTGCCCATCGGCCTGTCGGACATGACCCGCATCCACGCCGAGCTGGTGTGGGCCACGGCCATCGTGCTGCTGGTCATCCTCTACACGTTGTGGAAGTCCGACGCCCCGGCCCGGATCCAGGAGTCGGGTCGGATCCTGCTCGGGGCCATGGTCGTCCAGGGGGTGATCGGCTACACGCAGTACTTCACGCGGCTTCCGGCCGTCCTGGTCGGCATCCACGTGATCGGAGCGACGATCGTGGTGTCGGTCGCCCTGTGGTTCCATCACGGGCTTTCGGACCACCGGCCCGAGGTGGTCGACGGACGTGTGACCGAACCGTCCGGTGCCGTCGAAACGGCTCCCCCGGGGCCCGCCGAGCCGGTGCGTGCTCCGGCATGAGGCTGCCGACCCGTCGCCGACGGGACGGGGTCCCGGAGGTGCCGTCCGCCGTCATGCCGCCCGAGACGGTGCCGGTGGGCGACATCGAGACCATCGTCGACCAGGACACCACCGAGGACCGGCCCTGGCTGGTGATCGTGTGGAACGACCCCATCAACCTGATGTCCTTCGTGACCTTCGTGCTCCAGAAGCTGTTCGGCTACTCGAAGGAGAAGGCCACCGCGCTGATGCTCGACATCCACCACAAGGGCCGGGCCGTGGTCTCCTCGGGGACCCGCGAGCGGGCCGAGCTCGACGTCTACCGTCTCCACGAACACGGCCTGTGGGCGACGATGGAGCAGTCCGGGTGACCCCGACCCCGTACCCCCTAGGGGCCGGCACGCCGTGAGCTCGCCCATCAAGCGCCGCCGCGACGGCCGCTACGTGATCCGCCTCGACGCCAACGCCCGGGTGGTGCTGGCCAACCTGGCCGCCCAGCTGCCCGAGGCGCTCGACTCGCGTGACCCGATGGTCCGCCGCCTCTTCCCGCCCGCCTACACGGCCGAGGACCAGACGGCGGCCGAACGCGACTACCGGGAGCTGGTCGACACCGCCCTGACCAATCACCACCGGAGCTCGCTCGAGACCCTGGTCGCCACGTCCGAATCCGACTCGCTGAGCGAGGAGGAGTTCATGGCCTGGCTGGACGCCGTCGGGTCCCTCCGCCTCGTCCTCGGCACCCGCCTCGACGTCCACGAGGACATGGAGGCCCCCGATCCCCAGGACCCGCAGGCCGCCGAATACGGACTGTTCGTGTTCCTGGGCGAGCTCCAATATCTGATGGTCGAACTCCTGGCCGCCGATCTGCCCGACGAGGGTCGCCCCGAAGGCGCCCTCTGATCCCTCTGCTAAAGTCCGTAAGCCCTATACGGGAGCGAGCCCCCATCGTCTAGCGGCCGAGGACGCCGCCCTTTCAAGGCGGTAACACGGGTTCGAATCCCGTTGGGGGTGCCGTACACCCCAGCATGCAACAGCTGGTTGGGGACCTGTGGTGCAGTTTGGAGTGCACGCCGCCCTGTCAAGGCGGAGGTCGCGGGTTCAAATCCCGTCAGGTCCGCCACTCCGGCGTCCTTCGGGACCCGGGGCGAGGTCGGGTAGCTCAGTTGGTAGAGCGCGCGCCTGAAAAGCGTGAGGTCACCGGATCGACGCCGGTCCCGACCACCGGGAAGTGCCAGTTCAGAGTGCCGCACGTGCTCGTCGGTGCGACGCGGGCCTTCGGTCCGTGCCCAATCCGTGCCCAATCCGTGCCTGGAATGCTGGGTCGACGTCGGCGAGAACGCCCGCGACCGTCCGAGCTGGTCATCCCCAGAGGAAGACACCGACCAGGCGTCAGGTGGAAGTGCCGTCCGGTCCGCCGGAGCCTGGCACCGGTTCCGACCGGGCTCCGCTGGGCTGTCGACCGCTGCCTGGTTGAATCCGGCGTGACCCTGCGGTAACGGCCAGCCGATTCGGGTTGCTCAGTCGGTTCGCGCCACCTCGGGGCCGGTCATCCGACTGAGGAGCGGGAAGGTCGAGGCGATGATCGCGAGTGACGCCGCCAGACCGAAGACGACCGTCGCCCAGTAGGCGATGCCGGGCACCCGGAACGCGAAGTCGAGTTGCGACCGCAGCAACAGGGCGGCGGCGAGCAGACCGACCACGATCGACACGGATGCGACCAGGAGCAGTGGCAGTGCGCTCTCGAGTGCGACCACGCGGCGCAACACCGCGGTGGGGACACCCGTGAGGCGGAGCAGGCTGAACGGGCGCCTGCGCTCGCTCAGCCCGGCTGCGATGTTCACCGCGAGACTGCATGCGGCAACGATCAAACTGGCCACGACGACGACCTGGGTCAGGTTCCGGATCATCGCCAGTAGTCGCAGTTGACTCGGACCGATCGCATCCACGACCACCGGCGGTCCCTGGAACGGGAACGCCTGCACGAGCGAGGTTCGTGCCCGCTCGAGGGCACTCGGAGAGCCGTCCGTAGCGAGTACCACCGCCTCGACAGGAAGGCCCGCGATGCTCGCCGCCGACAGGCCGGCGGACGGCCAGACGGTCAGGGCCGGCGACTTGGCGGCCTCGTTCTGACCGAGGAAGAAGCCGATGGCGGCCACATCCGCCCCGGGTGCGCACGTCCCGATGGCTGGGATCTTCGCCAGAGCGTGACACGAAACCACCCCGACGCCGTTCATCCGGTCCGCAGGAGAGGGGTCTACGTGGATCAGCGCCACGGTGCGCACCCCCGGCACACCCTCGAGCTCAGCCTGCAGACCAGCCGGGACGGAGCGAACCGAGTTGGATGTGTCACACGACGTCGTGAGGCCGCAGAACTGAGCAGCGACGGTATCGGCCGACCGTGAGCCGCCGACCTGGGCGGTCGACGCCACGATCGAGCCCAGCGCCCCGATGGCGGCACTGGTGACGAAGAGCGCGAGCACGAGACCACTGATGGAGCGGAAGGCTGCTCGAGGATTGTCGAGGAGGCGGCGGCCGGCGATCAGGGTGGCGGGTCGATTCGCCCGTGCCGTCATGAGTCGAGAGCCCATCTTCGTCAACCACGGCCCGGCCAGCATCAGCCCGACCAGGATGAGGAGCAGGCCGCCGACGAGCTCCACCAGCTGGCTGCCATTGCCCTGCGGCTTGCCGGTGACCGCGAAGTACGCCAGCAATGCCACACCGGCGACGAGCGGAACCGTCCGCATCGCGCCGGGGGGTGGGGACGCGACGCGCCGGGTCACACCCAGCGGCGAGATCCGGACACGGCGGAGTCCGACGCGAGCGGAGGCGACCGCGGCGATCGGGATGCCGATGACGACGAGGAGCACGTCAGTCCCCGTGAGGGAGAGGTCATCGGGAGCGAGCGGCGCCCCCGTGAACTGGACGTGTGCCAACAGAAGCCGGAGCACGAGGTAGATGGCGAAACCGACAGCGACTCCTGCGACAGCGGCCAACGACGACTCCACCGCCGCGATCACCGAGACCTGGTGCGGTGTGGCGCCGACCAGGCGCATGGCGGCAAAGCGCTCCTCCCGCCTCGCCGCAGACAGTCGGCTGGCGGTGGCGATCAAGATGAGCATCGGCACGAAGAGGATGACGGCAGCCCCGGCCAGGATCCACTGGAGGATGGGTCCGCTCCCACTCCCGCTGTTGCTCTGGCAGCTGAAGCAGTTGGCCAGGGTCTGCTGGATGCCTCGAACCTCCACGGCCCCGGGGACCCGAGACAGCTGGTGGGCGTCGTGACCGATGACGATGACCAGCGAATCCGGGGACGGCAGGGCGGCAGCTCCAATGGTCCCGACCTGGCGCCCCGGGAACCGGTCAGCCAGCTCGCTCGCCGGCACGGATTCCAGGAGTCTGGTGAGCGCCGGCGACGCGTAATACTCGCCGGCGCCGGGAACCGTGTGGACTCCGGGAGGGACCGGTGCGTTCGGTCCCACGGCGGCAACATCGACACGGTCGATGGCCTGGCTGCCGTACTGATCGACGGAGTAGAGCCACCACAGCGGGTCGGCGGTCGATCCCCCTGACGTCGATGCGGCAGTCTGCGCCGACGTGTCCAGCCACGCAACACGATCGGCCTGGGCATGCAGGCCATTGACCCCGGCCAGGGCGCAGAGGAGCAGACCGACGCCGAGCGCCACGGCGGCTGCGGTCACGGCCACACGCACCAGCGCTTCACGTCCGCTGCACACGCTGAGGCGTAGCCCGAGCCGGATCATCGGGTGGCCGAAGCCGTCGAGGACACGAGCCCGTCGCGCACGACGACCTCCCGGTCGGCATACGCGGCGACCCGTGCTTCATGCGTGACGATGATCACCGTCGTCCCCTGGTCACGCGCGGCACGGGTCAGCAGGTCCATGACCACTTCACCATTGAGTGAGTCGAGGGACCCGGTGGGCTCGTCCGCGAAGAGCACGTCGGGTTGGGCGACGAGACCCCGGGCCAGGGCGACACGCTGGGCCTGGCCGCCGGACATCTCACCCGTACGGTGGCGCTCCATGCCTTCGAGGCCGAGGCGCTCGAACCAGTCCCGGGCCGAGGCGAGGGCCTGCGCGCGCTGCATGCCACCGAGCAACAGGGGCAGTGCGACGTTCTCCTCGGCGGTCAACTCCGGTACGAGCTGGCCGAACTGGAACACGAAGCCGAAACGGTCACGCCGCAGCTTGGAGCGCTCCTTCTCACTCCGGTCATCGAGGCGCCGGCCGTCGAATCGCACGACGCCGGCGTCGGGGGTGAGGATGCCGGCGAGGCAGTAGAGCAACGTGGACTTGCCGGAGCCACTCGGCCCCATGACGGCGAGGACCTCGCCCCGCTCCACCGAGAGGTTCGCCCCCCGCAGCGCCGGGGTCTCGCCGAAGGAGAGCACCAACCCCTGAGCCTCGAGGATGACGCCACCGGCCTCGACGCCCGAAGGCGCGCTGACGATGGTCATGCCCGCACCTCGCCGGCCAGCGCGGCGAGTCGTGCCGCGGTGATCTCGATCCACCGCAGATCGGCATCGAGGTGGAAGAGCCCGTGATCGGCGAGTAGGGCGTCGACGAGGTCGCCCCGCTGCTTGAGCTCGGTGAGCTCACGCATCCGGCGGAGGTGGGCGGTGCGCTGCGCGTCGAGGTACGCCTCCGCCGGTCGACCGAGCATGAGGGAGAGCACGACTTTCACGAACAGGTCCGTCTGGAGGTGAGGCTCGGCCGGAACGGGTTCCGAGAGCCAGACCTCGATCTCGTCCCTGCCGCGCTCGGTGATGCGGTAGCGCTTGCGGTCCGGGCCGGCCCCGGGTTCGGTCTCCCCGGTGACGGCCTTCCCGTCCCGAGCCAGGCGGGCGAGGGTGGCGTACACCTGACCGTACGGAAGTGGCCGACCACGCCCAAAGAACGTGTCGTAGTCGCGCTTCAGGTCGTAGCCGTGGCTCGGTTCACGATCGAGGAGCCCGAGTAGGGCCATGGGGACGCTCATACCTGCGAGCATACACTGAGTGTATACATAGAGCAAGTAGCTCTCAGCTCCCTCGGACCGTGGGGTGCCCGTTTGGAATTGACGGAGAGCACCGCCGAGGGACCTCTCCCGGTGAGGAGAGCCACCCGGTCGACGGTCGGATCCATCCCGGTCTGAACCCCAGCACTCCAGCCCGTGTCGTGGGAATCACGCGTCGGTGCCGCGCTCCCGGGACACAGACGCCCGGGAACCCCCGGGGTGCGAGCCTGCTGGATCCGGTCGGCCACGCGCCGGACGACCTGGGCCCTGGACCGTCCCTCCCGGTTGACGTGGCTAACAGCGTTAGCTATAGTGGCTAACACTGTTAGCCTCAGACCATCGGAGGTCACGATGAACCACGCGAGTCCAGACCGCTACCGCAAGCCCGGNNCCAGTACCTCGTCTCGGCACGGGGCACCGGTCAGTGGGTCCGCAACGTCCGGGCTGCCGACGGCCGGCTGGACCTGCTCCTCGGTCGCACCCGCCGGCAGTGGGTGGCCACCGAGCTGACCGACGAGGAGAAGCCTGCAGTGCTGCGCGCCTACCTGAGCCGATGGAAGGCGGAGGTCGGCGTGTTCTTCGAAGGTGTCTCCGCGGACTCCTCCGATGACGAGCTCCGAGCGGCGGGGCCCAACCACCCGGTCTTTCTCCTCCGTCCGGCGTGAGGACCGATGCTGCGCACGCCGCCGCTCCCCGACCCACGCCCCGGGAACGCACTGCCCGGGCTCGCCGGATCATCGACGCAGCTCGTGTGCTGCTCGAGGCGGTCGGCAGTGAGGGGCTGACCATGCGACGACTGGCGGACGAGCTCGGGATTCGGGCGCCGTCGCTGTACAAGCACATCGACGGGCGGCCGGCGCTCGAGCTGGCATTGGTCGAGATCGCCCTCGACGAGACCGGGCTGGCCATGCACGCTGCGGTGGAGGGATCGGACGGAGATCCGGTGCGTGACCTGCTCGGTGCGTACCGGACCCTGGGCCTGGCCAATCCCGAGCTGTACCGGCTGATCACCGCCGGCTCATTCCCCCGCGCCGGGCTGCTCCCCGGTCTGGAGGCGTGGGCCGGTGAGCCGTTCTTCCTGGCGGTGGGCGAGCCCTACCTGGCCCAAGCACTCTGGTCCTTCGCCCACGGAACGCTCATCCTCGAGCTCGACCACCGGTTCCTCGACGGGTCGGACCTCGACCAGACCTGGCACGCCGGCACCGAGGCGTTCGACGCCGCACGACTCGCCCAGTGCGGCGCGCCGACCGGGTGAACTCGTGTCCATCCGGGATGGCCCCGACCCGATCTCAGTTCTGGTTGCTCTGATCGTCGTTGCCGTTGTCGCCGTTGCCCTGATTGCCGGCGTTGCTCTGGTTGTCGTTGCCGTTGCCGTTGCTGCCGTTGCCGTTCTGACCGCAGTCGGTGTCGACCGGCTTGGCCGGCCACACGCAGACGTCCAAGTACGTGCGTGCGCCGCTCGAACCCACGTCGAACGTCGCGTACCGGGCACCTTCGGTGACCGTGCTCCCGCCGCCCCCGGACGGGCCGTAGCCGCTGTTCCCCGTACTGGCCACCGTCCAACCGGCGCCCGACAGTGCGCGGTTGCAGCCGGTGACGATCGAGGCGTAGTCGGAGGTGGCGAACGAGTAGTAGGTATGGGTGCCGCCGTCCTGGATGGCGTCGGACGACGCCGGCGTGCCCGAGCTCGGACAGGCCGGCGCGAGGTTCGTCACCGCCGCGACCGCCGTGTCGGCCGTCTGGGAGGCCGGCGTGGTGGCGGTCGTCGTCCGGAATGACGAACCGCCGGACGAGCACCCCGTCATCAGGAGCACCACGCCGACCACTCCGGCACCGGTCATGACCCGCTCGCGTGCACCCATCGCCGTACCTCTTCCTGTCGACGGGCCGGATCGGCCCGTGTCCACCGGTGCGGTCCCGGGTGCCGGAGGGGGAGCCACCGGCCACGGGACGTCCGTCCTCCGTCTTCGGCCGTGTGGGTGTCGTTCTCTAGCGGCCCATCCTTCCCCTGCGGGGCTCGGGCCGGAAGCGGGCGAAGCGGACGACGGGCCGGCGCCCGCCCGGAGTGCTGCCGACGCGGGCCTCCGACCCCTGTCAGTCGAGCGGTAGGCGTGCGGCGACGGCCTCGAGTGCTCCGAGGTGGTCGCCCACCGAGCCCAGCCCGGCCGACATCGTGTTGATCGAGACGTGGGTCGCACCCTCGGCCCGCCACCGCTCGATCCCCCGCACGGTGTCGTCGGTGGTGCCCTTCACGTCGACCCGGCCCTCCATGCCGATCGAGGCCGGGTCCCGATCGGCTCGTTCCGCCGACTCGGCGATCAGCGCGCGGGCCGCCTCGAGCTGCTCGCCCGGTTGGACGAGAGGGAACCAGCCGTCGGCCAGTCGTCCCATCCGCTCGTAGGCCCGGGGCGACGTGCCGCCGAACCAGACCGGAATGGGACGCTGCACGGGCAGCGGCGCGATCCCGGCGCCGGTCACGCGGTCGAACTCACCCTCCGCCGTCACCGACCGCTCCGTCCAGTACCGGCGGAGGAGGCCGACCTGCTCCTCGAGGCGTCGGCCGCGCGTGGTGAAGTCCTGGCCCAGCGCCTCGTACTCCACGGGATTCCACCCGATGCCGACGCCGAGCCGGAATCCGCCCCGGGTCAGCAGGTCCACCTCGGCGGCCTGCTTGGCGACGAGCGCGGTCTGGCGCTGCGGCAGGATCGCGATGCCGGTGACCAGGTCGAGCGAGGTGCAGCCGGCGAGGAAGCCGAAGAGGACGAACGGCTCGTGGAACTGGGTGTCGATGTCGTAGGGGCCCTTCCACGGCTGGTGGACCGTGGGGTCGGCCCCGACGACGTGGTCGTAGGCCACGACGTGCTGGAAGCCGAGGTCCTCCACCCCCTGGCCGTAGCGGCGGAGGTCGCCGACTTCCGGGCCGATCTCGGTCTGGGGGAAGACGACACCGATGCGCACGACGCAGCTCCTGGGCTCGAATCGGAGGCACGGGACCCTCCGCGGGCCCCACGCTATCGGCCGTCGCGCCACGCACGGCCGGCGCACCGGTGCGCTCCAGGTGGCCAGGTGGGCCCGCAATTCGGCCACGGCCACGTCCACCCGTCCGCCGTACCTCTCAGACCCCTTGTTCTGTACGTTTCCGGAGCTACCCGTCGGCGTCGGGGGCCCGATCCACGGCATGGGACACGGCTGTCACACGGCCGGCCCGGCCCTCCGGGAACAACTTCGGCCCCCGGTGGGTTGACAACGGCTGTATTGCGATATATCGTGACTGCACGTGAGCGGTCTCGATACACCGCCCTACGAACCGCAGCCGCCGGTCGGACGACCGGCGCACCGATCACACAAGGAGACACGCCTGATGCATGGACACCACGAATTCGACGCAGCACACGCAGGACCCCGGGGGCCGATGTTCGGCCCTCCGGGCGACGTCCGGGGCGACCGCTTCGGCGGCGCCGGCCGGGGCCGCAACCGCGGACGCGGACGCGGCCGGGACGGCTTCGGACCCGGCTTCGGACGGGGCGGGGGCTTCGGTCCCGGCCACGGCCGGGGCGGCAGGACCCGGCGGGGCGACGTCCGCGCCGCCATCCTCGCCCTCCTCGCCGAGGAGCCGATGCACGGCTACCAGATCATCACCGAGCTCACGGAGCGCAGCGGTGGAGTGTGGCGGCCGAGCCCGGGGTCGGTCTACCCGACCCTCTCGGCCCTCGAGGACCAGGGACTGGTGACCGCCGACACGTCGGAGGGTCGCCGGGTCTTCCAGCTGACCCCCGAAGGACGGGCCGAGGCGGAGGCGGCCGGCGACGGCCCCACCCCCTGGGAGGAGGCGGCCGGTGGAGACCGGTCCGTCCCCGAGATGCTCGGACTGATGGTCCAGGTCGTCAAGGCCACCAAGCAGGTGGCCCAGGCCGGCACCCCCGGCCAGATCAAGACCGTCGGCGAGATCCTTGCCGACACCCGTCGGAAGATCTACCTCGTCCTGGCCGAGGGCGACACCCCTGCAGCGGCCGACGAGGAGGCCTGACCGACCGCCCGGCGGGGCGCTCCCCCGTCACGCCGGGCACCGACAGGCCCACCACCGACACGGCGCCCTCCGGGGCGCCGTGTCGCGCGCGGCGACGCATGGCGACGGCGTACGGTCCTCCGCTTGCTACCGTCGCGGCACCGTCCGCCGAGGAGGCACCGTGTCCGACATCCCCCGCCCGTCCACGTCCAGCCGTCCCGTGCCCACGACGTCCGGCCGACGCCTCACCGAATTGGGTTTCTACGGACTGGCCGGACAGCCCGACAGCACCCGCGACCTGGTCGACGAGGTGCGCACCGCCGAGACGATGGGCCTCGGCTCGGTCTTCCTGTCGGAGCGCTTCGACAAGAAGGAGATCGGCGTCCTGTCCGGGGCCGCGGGTGCGGTCAGCGAGGAGCTGACCGTCGTCACCGCGGCCACCAATCACAACACCCGCCACCCGATGATCACCGCCGGCCTGGCCCGGTCGATGCAGAGCCTGACCGGCGGCCGGTTCGTGCTCGGCCTCGGTCGGGGCATCCCCCTCATCCAGGACACCTACGGCATCCCCCGCATCACCACCGCCGCCCTCGAGGACTTCGCCGGGATCATGAAGCGTCTCTTCCGGGGCGAGTTCATCGTCGGCCACGACGGGCCCGCCGGCTCGTGGCCCGTCCTCTACCTGGCGGCCATCGACGAGGACCTGCCGCTCGGTCTCGTGGCCTTCGGCCCCCAGTCGCTGGCCCTGGGCGGACGCTGCTTCGACGAGGTGATCCTGCACACCTTCTTCACCGAGGAGACCACGCAGCGCTGCGTGACGACGGTCAAGGAGGCGGCCGGACGGGCGGGCCGGGACCCGGACGACGTCAAGGTGTGGTCGTGCCTCGCCACCATCGGCGACCACATCGACGAGGGCCTCCGGCTCATGAAGTCGGTGGGGCGACTCGCCACCTACCTCCAGGGCTACGGCGACCTCCTGGTGGCCACCAACGGCTGGGACCCCGCCGTACTGGCGCGGTTCCGGGCCGACCCCGTCGTCGCCGGCTTCCTCGGGGGCATCGACTCCCACGCCACCACCGCGCAGCTCGAGCACCTGGCCACCCTGCTGCCCGACGAGTGGCTGGCGGCCAGTGCCACCGGCACGGCGGCCGAGTGTGCGACGACGGTCCGGGGCCAGCTGGCCCTCGGCTGCGACGGGGTCGTCCTCCACGGGGCCACGCCCACCGAGCTCGCGCCGGTGGTCGACGCCTACCGCGCCGGCTGATCCGCTCGAGCTGGCCCGACCGTCAGCGGCTGCGGCCGTGCACGAACCCCATCACCTTGGCCACCACCTCGGTGGCCCGGTCCGGGCGGTTGAAGCTGGTGAGGTCGACCGGCAGCGCGAACCGCTTGGCCGTCACCGCCTTCGGTCGGGTGAACTCGCGCAGCCCGTCGGCGCCGTGGATCCGGCCGAAGCCCGACTCGCCCACCCCGCCGAAGGGCAGGCCGGGCACCATGGCGAACGACATGATCGAGTTGACCGAGGTCATGCCGGACCGCATGCGCCGGGCCAGCTCGATGCCCCGCCGACGCGAGCCGGTGAAGACGGCGCCGCCGAGTCCGTACTCCGAGGCGTTGGTCAACGCCAGGCCCTCGTCCATGTCGCGCACCCGGGTGACCGTCAGCGTCGGGCCGAACGTCTCCTGGCGGACCGCGTCGGCGTCCTCGGGCACGTCGACCAGGATGGTCGGTCCGACCCCGGACACGTCGATCGAGGACTCGCCCCCCACCACGGCCCGGCCGCCGCGGCGCAGGGCGTCGGCCACGTGGCGGCGGATGGTGTCCACCTGGGACGGCATGGTCGGCGGTCCCCACGACGCGCCCTCGTCCGAGCCGGGCGCCAGGTCCTGGGCCTTGGCCGTGAGGATGTCGACGAACCGGTCGTAGGCACTCTCGGCCACGTACACCCGCTCGGTGCCGATGCACGTCTGGCCGCCGTTCGACATGCCGCACCACAGCGCGGCGTCGGCCGCCGCCTCGAGGTCGGCGTCGGCGTCCACCAGCAGCGCGTCCTTGCCACCGCACTCCATCAGGACGGGCACGAGGCCCTCGGCGCAGGCCGCCATGACCTTGCGACCCGTGGCCGCCGACCCGGTGAAGGCGATCTTGTCCACGCCCGAACGGCACAGCGCGGCGCCCGTGTCGCCGAGGCCGGTCACCAGGCCGAGCACGTCGCGTCCGTCGGGCACGGCGGTGGCCCAGGCGTCGACCATCCAGCGGCCGATGGCCGGTGTGTACTCGCTCGGCTTGAACACGACGGCGTTGCCGGCGGCCAATGCGTAGGCGATAGAGCCCATCGGGGTGAAGACCGGGTAGTTCCACGGCCCGATGACACCGATGACACCGAGCGGCTGGTACTCGACGGTGGCCGAGTTGTTGGCGGCCGTCAGCCCCGGAAAGACGCGGTGCGGGCCCAGCACCCGGCGGGCGTGTGACGAGGCCCAGGTCAGATGGTCGAGCACCAGGGTGATCTCGAGCACGGCGTCGGCGTGGGGCTTGCCGTTCTCGCGGTGCATGAGGTCGGCCAGCTCGTCGATGCGGCGGGCGATCTCGCCCTTGTAGCGCCGGAGGTGGACCGCCCGGCCGGCGAAGTCGAGGGAGCGCCACCAGACGGCCGCCGTCCGGGCGCGCCCCACCGCGGCCGCCACCGACCCGGCATCGTCCACGGGGAAGCTGGCGACGACGCCGCCGGTGCCCGGGTCGAGGGAGTCGAAGGTGGGGGTCCCGTCACCGGGGACGGGGTGGAGCTGCTCGATGGTGGCCATGGGGTCAGGCTACCGACGCGCCCGGTCCGACGCCCCGCGGCCCGGTCGTGCCGGGCCACCGTCGACCCCCTAGCCGGACGGGCAACCACTCGGGGTCGGAGGCGATCCGAACACGGGCGGCGACAGGCCGGTGCAGTTCCGGGTGGTCACCGGGCCTCCGGCGGCGCGGCGGTCCGTCGTGACCTGGAGCCGGTCCGGACCGAACACCCGGTAGGTGACCAGGATGCCGGCCGGGATCGCGTAGCCGTCGCCCGTGGTCCGTCCACTGTCCACCCCGCTCGCACGGATCACGACGAACCGGGCGGGTCGGCCCGCGCTGAGTGCCCCGGTCAGACAGGAGTAGGTCGTCGGCCCCGCCACGGTCGTCGTGGGCCAGCCACTCATCTCGTCGGAGATCCCGCAGTCGGTGCCGCCCGCGGGCACCGGGGGGTAGGTCCGCGCCGTGGCCGATCGCACCGGACCGGACGGTGTCGTGGCCGCTCCGCAGGCGGCGAGCAGCAGTGCGCTGATGACCACGAGGGCGCCCGATCGCCGCACGGACGGCCAGCGTCTCACGGAGGACCGGGCTGTCCCGGGGGGAGGTGACACGACCCCACGTCGCCGGCGACCTCAGGCGCCCTCGTAGTCGAAGCCGAGATCGGGGGCGGTCAGCAGGGCCCGGAACCCGAGGCCCTCGGCCGCGGCCATGCCCGCACAGGTGCCGCCCCGGTCGACCACGGCCACCAGCAGCACGGGCTCGGCGCCGAACTCGCGCACGGCGCGGGCGGCCTCGAGCAGCGACGTGCCCCGGGTCACGGTGTCCTCGGTGATCACGACCCGGTCACCGGGGTCGAGGGCCCCGGCGATCCGGCCCCCCGCACCGTGGTCCTTGGCCTCCTTGCGGACGCTGAACGCCTTCAGGCCCCGCCCGCGGGTGGCGGCCACGCCGGCCGTGACGAAGGCCACCGGGTCGGCGCCCATGGTGAGGCCACCGATGGCGTCCACGTCGTCGGGAAGGACCGACAGGACACCGTCGGCCACCAGCACCATGGCCTCCGGTCGGCACACCGTCTGCTTGGAGTCGATGAACCAGGAGCTCTTCCGGCCGGACTTGAGGGTGAAGTCGCCGCGCTTCACGGAGTGCTCGAGCAGGTGGGCGCGCAGGGCCTCGAAGGGCGTGTCGGGCAGGGACGTCGTCATCGTCGGGCTCCTCCGTCGGACCAGGCCGTCATCCGCCGGGCCACAGCGGCGGCCCGGTCAACTCCACGCCGCGCTCGCCCTCCTCCACCCAGCCGACCACCACGGGGTCGACCCCCGCACCGGACAGGGCGGTCACGGCGACGTCCACGGTGTCGGCCGACACGGCCACCACCATGCCCAGCCCGAGGTTGAACACGCGGGCCATCTCCTCGTCGTCGACCATGCCGAGCCGCCGGATCTCGGTGAAGATCGGCGGGATGTCCCAGCTGCCCCGGACCAGGACGGCCCGGCATCCCCCGGGCAGCGCTCGGGGGATGTTGCCCTCGAAGCCCCCGCCGGTGACGTGGGCCACGGCGTGCACGTCGGCGGTGGCCACGGCGGCGCGGACGGCCGGCGTGTAGATCACCGACGGCCGCAGCAGCTCATCGGCGACCGTGGTGTCGGCACCGGGCCACGCCGGGTCGCCGTAGGCGCGGCCGGCCCGCTCGAGCAGGACGTGCCGCGCCAGCGTGTACCCGTTGGAGCGCAGTCCGGGGGACGGGAGGCCGAGCAGCACGTCGCCGGGCACGACCCGCTGCGGTCCCAGCACCTCGTCGCGCTCCACCACACCGACGGCAAAGCCCACGAGGTCGAACTCGTCGGGCGCCATGATCCCGGCGTGCTCCGCCATCTCCCCGCCGAGGAGCGTGGCACCGACCTGTCGGCACCCCTCGGCCACCCCGGACACCAGGTCGGCCATGCGGGCCGGGTCGACACTGCCGGTCGAGATGTAGTCGAGGAAGAACAGCGGCTCGGCCCCCTGGCAGACCAGGTCGTCGACGCACATCGCCACCAGGTCGATGCCGACCGTGTCGAAGCGGCCGACGGCCTGGGCCACGGCCGCCTTGGTGCCCACCCCGTCGGTGCCGGACACCAGGACGGGCTGGCGGTATCGGGACGTGTCGAGGGCGAAGAGGCCACCGAAGTCACCCAGCCCGCCGAGCACCTCGGGACGGCGCGTGGAGGCCACCATCGGCTTGATCAGGTCGACGGCCCGCTCGCCGGCGCCGATGTCGACCCCGGCCGCCGCGTAGGTGGCGGGGACGTCGGAGGACGGTGCGGTCACGCCGTGGCGGAGCCGGCGGCAGCCGTCACGGCGGGCCGCGCGGCGATCTCCACCTTGACGCCCACCGGAACCGGGTAGGTGCCGGTCAGGCAGGCGTCGCAGAAGCCGGCGCCGGGCGCGTCGATGGCCTCGACCAGGTGCTCCAGGCTCAGGTACTCGAGCGAGTCCACGTCGAGGAACTCGGTGATCTCCTCGGGCGTCTTGACCGCCGCCAGGAGCTCGGTCCGGTCGGGGGTGTCGATCCCGTAGAAGCAGGGCCA
>PMFY01000247.1 GCA_003157945.1 Acidimicrobiaceae bacterium
TCAACGGCAACAAGATCATCACGACGAGCGGTGGCGGCATGCTGGTGACCGGGTCCGCGGAGTTCGCGGCGCGGGGCCGCTTCCTGGCCACCCAGGCGCGCGACCCGTTCCCCCACTACGAGCACTCCACGATCGGGTACAACTACCGCCTCAGCAACCTCCTCGCCGCGCTCGGCCGCGCCCAGCTGCGCGGCCTCGACAGCCGCATCGAACGCCGCGGCCGGATCAACGGGACCTACCGCGACCGGCTGGGCGCCACCCCCGGCATCGAGTTCATGCCCCGAGCCGACTACGGCGAGCCGAACAACTGGCTGACGTGCATCACCGTGGACCCGGAACAGTTCGGCGCCGACCGCGAGACCATCCGCCTCGCGCTCGAACAGGACGACATCGAGTCGCGGCCGACCTGGAAGCCGCTCCACCTCCAGCCGGTCTTCTCGGAACGGAGGGTGGTGGGTGGCGCGGTGTGCGCCTCCGTCTTCGAACGGGGCCTCTGCCTGCCGAGCGGTTCGGCGCTGACCGACGACGAGCTGCACCGGATCACCGACATCATCCTGTCGCTCCGCGGGTAGCGCCCACCCCGGCTCCGGAAGGCTGGCGACCAGGCGTTCTGCTCTACTCTTGTGCGCATGTCGACGCCGCGGGGGGACAGGGGGTCCGCGTCGCCGAAGACCAAGGCCCTCGCCTTCTACCTCCCCCAGTTCCACCCGATCCCGGAGAACGACGCGTGGTGGGGACCCGGGTTCACCGAATGGCTCAACGTGACCCGGGCCCGACCCCTCTACCCCGGTCACTACCAACCGCACGTTCCCGGCGAGCTCGGCTACTACGACCTCCGGGTGCCGGAGGTGCGGGCCGCCCAGGCCGAGCTGGCCCGCGCCCACGGCGTGTCGGGGTTCGTCTACTACCACTACTGGTTCCAGGGGAAGCAGCTCCTGCAGCGCCCGTTCGACGAGGTACTGGCCTCCGGTGAGCCCGACTTCCCCTTCGCCCTGTGCTGGGCCAACGAGGAGTGGACACGCAACTGGGACGGCCGCAGCGGAACGGTGCTCATGCCCCAGGAGTACAGCGACGCCGACGACCTGGCCCACATCCGCTGGCTGGCCGAGGCCTTCGCGGACCCCCGCTACATCACGATCGACGGCCGGCCGTTGATGCTCATCTACCGGCCGGGCCTGCTGCCCGACCCCCGTCGCACCACCGACCGGTGGCGGACGGAGGCCCAGCGGTTGGGACTCCCGGACCTCTACCTGGGCTGGGTCGACGGCTTCGGGCGCCCGGAGGACGGCCCCGGGCCCGTCGGGTTCGACGCCACCGTGGCCTTCATCCCGTTCGGCGGGCGCCAGCGCATCGTCCCGGCCGAGTCCACGCGCACCCACCGGATCCTCGACTACCCGTCCGCGGCCGCCTCCCGGCGGGCCGAGCCTGCGCCCCCGTGGAAGCACTTCCCGTCCGTCATGGTCGGCTGGGACAGCACGGCGCGGCATCCGGGGAACGCCACGATCTTCGAGGGAGCGACGCCCGACGCCTACCGGACGTGGCTCGAGCGCACGGTGGCGTCGGTCGCCGACGTGCGCGAGGAGGAGAACTACGTCTTCCTGCTGGCCTGGAACGAATGGGCCGAGGGGAACCATCTGGAGCCGGACCAGCGCTTCGGCCGGGCCTTCCTCGAGGCCACCCGCGCCGTCCTCCTCCCGGATGCCGGACCCGGCGCCGCCGCCGCCGGCGCCGGCGGATCGGCCCCGGGGCCGGCCTCCACCGATGCGGGCCGGGGCCCGGACGCCGTCGAGCGGGCCACCACCAGTGCCCACGCCCTGCTGCGCTCGGTGGGCGCCGATGCGCCCGGCGGGTGTGTGCAGCTCACCGTCGACACCGACGGCCCGGGCCCATCCGCGCCGGGCGACGTCGTGCGCCTGCGGGCCCTCGCCGACCCGGCCGCCGGCCCGGCGGGGGCCGGGGACGAGCGGTGCGACATCGAGGACGGCGCCGCGCTGGTCGCCACACTCGACCGGCACGCCGACGTCGGATCGCTGCTCCTCGTCGACGTCGCCGGACGGCTCCGTCGACCCCACCTCCTGCTCTCGGGCCTGTCGTCGTGGTCGCGGGCCCACGGCGACGTCCCGCTCGTCCTGGCCGTGCCGAACGTGACCCACCGGGACCACGGGGTGAACCTCCTGGCCGGCACGTGGGGCCCGTCGGGGCCCGGCCGTCCGGGCCACGACCAGCTGCACCAGTTCACCGAGGCGAGCCTGACCCGGTTGGTCGAGCGCTGCGGGTGGGCCGTCGCCGCCCGCGACGACGTCAGTGCGGTGCAGTCGGACGAGCACGACACGGCGTTGGCCGACAACCTGCCCGAGGAGATGGTCGGCGCGCTCACCGTCCTGGCGGAGACGTACAACCCGCAGTGGGCGGTGGAGTACTTCGTGTGGCTGCTGGCGCCGACCGGCGCCCCCGGGTGCCCGAACTCCTTTGCCGCCGCCGTCGCACCGGGACCCGACGACTCCCGTCCGGCCTACACCGAGGAGCAGCGCCGGGCGGTCGACCGCTACCTCGCCTCGGTCGGACTCGTCGCCAGCGAGACCAGCCGCCGGGCCGCGGCCGGCCGTCGGACGGCACGCCCGGCCTGGCGGCGTACGCTCGGCCGGCTGCTGCACTCGTCGCCACGCACCGAGGCCGCGTACACGAAGCTCCGGAAGGGGCTCAGCTGAGCCCGGGGCCCGGACCTACCCGGGCGACCCGCACAGAGAGAGCACCCATGCCCACCCCCAGGAACGGCCCGTGAGCACCGACCCGACCCCGGGAGGCACCGCCATGCCGGCGGGCCCGTGGCTGACGGTGCTCGGCATGCACCGGAGCGGTACCTCGGCGCTCACCGGCGCCCTCGGCGCGCTCGGGTTCGGCACGCCGCCGCACCACGACCGGGTGCACTGGCCGGAGAGCAATCCGGAGCACTGGGAGAGTTCGTCCCTGACCGTCTACGACGACGACGTGCTCGCCGACCTGGGCGGAAGCTGGGACGCACCACCCGAGTTGGCGGCGGGCTGGGAGTCCAGCCCCGCCATCCGGACGACGCCCCACCCGTCCACCGTGGCGGCGAGGGCCTTCCCGGACCCGGGACCGGTGGTGTGGAAGGACCCCCGCCTCTGCCTCCTCCTCCCCTACTGGCTGCGCTTCCTGCCACACGCCCCCACCTGCGTGCTGATCTGGCGGTCGCCCTCCGGGGTCGCCGACTCCCTCCGCCGCCGCGACGCCATGGAGCTCGCCGACGGCATCGCCCTGTGGGAGCGGTACAACCGGTCGGCCCTCGAGCACCTGGTCGGACTGGACACCTACGTGTGCAGCTACGAGTCGCTGGTCGCCGACCCGGCCCGCGAGCTGGAGGGCATGGCCGACTGGCTGCGCACGCTCCCCCGGTTCGCCGGTGCACCGGTCCGGGGGGACCCGGACCGGGCCGTGGAGTCCATCGTCGGGTTGACCCCGACGCCGGCGGGCGACGACGACCTGCTGCTCGCCCCGCAACGCCACCTCGTCAGCCTGCTGGCCGGGCTCGGAGGCGGCCACCGTCCACTGGACCCTGTACCCCTCGGCGAGGAGTCCCCCTGGACCACCGCGCTCCTGGCGGCGCGCCGCGGCAGCCGGACCCGCGAACTGTCGGGACTCGAGTCCCGGATCCACCAGATGCAGCGCACGATCGACCACCTGCACACGTCGATGAGCTGGCGCGTGACCGCACCCCTGCGGGCCGTCGTCGCCCGGACCAGGGGCCACGGCCGCTGAGGGAGCCGGCACCGGTACCGGTGTGTGGCCTGCGGGTGCCGCGTCAGACCGGCGGTGTCGGCTCAGGCGGCGCTGGGTCGAACTCCTGGTAGAAGTCGGGATCGGTCGACAGTCGTTCGAAGAGTGCCTGCTCGTAGGGGTCCGCCCCGTCGAACTTCTGGTCCAGGCGCCTCAGGCTCCGTCGGCGGCGCTG